>CAJXVR010000070.1 GCA_913061285.1 uncultured Verrucomicrobiota bacterium
TAGATATCTTTTTCGTGGCTTCGATGACCTTGGTAACCGGTGGTTTCGATAGTCCGATCTACTGGATCTTCGTCGTCCTAATCATTCGGAACTCCATTAGTATCCCTTCTGCCCCGATTCAGATCGGAGGCAATCTTCTGGTGCTGTTTAGTTATCTGGCGGCAGGTTCCTTCGATATGGCGATTCAGGAGATTGAAGAGGCGGGATCCGCGGGAAGTGTGGAACCGTTCTTTCTGCGTATTGTCATCCTGGGGCTCTTGTGTTCTTGCAGTTACGGCGTCCAGGCCCTGTTCGATCGGCAACGCCGAGCCGAGGAAGAATCTCATGAGCATGCTATCAGGCAAGAACAACTCCAGGCAACCGGACGACTGGCGGCGGAGATTGCGCACCAATTAAAGAACCCGCTTGGGATCATCAATAATGCCGCGTTTAACCTTCAACGAACCAAGAAAGAAGGGAAGACTATCACGCAGCAGATCTCGATCATTCGGGAGGAAGTCGAGCGATCGGATCGAATCATAACGGATCTCATGGGTTTTGCTCAGCTTGCAGAAGGGAAGATCGAACCCATGAGTATTCCTGAGCACCTTGATCGAAGCATTCAACAGGTCTTTCCTAGGGCTGCGGAGTTCAACGTCACCATTCACCGCGATTACCAACCAGCCCTCCCGCTGATTTTTATGCAGCGGGGGCACATCTCCGAGATTTTCGTGAATATTCTTCAAAACGCTCGAGAAGCGATGGAGGCGGTCGGCAACATCACCGTTGGGGCCTACTACGGCGACAATTATTCAGTGATCGTTGTGATCCAAGATGATGGGCCTGGCATGAACGATGAGCAGCTACATCAACTCTTTGAGCCTTATTACACGACGAAGGAAAAGGGAACAGGGCTAGGCCTGGCCATCGTTAAGCACAACGTTGAAATCTACGGCGGACAAATCTCCGTTGAATCTGAAATAGGGAATGGCACCAAGTTCACCCTGCAATTCCCCGCACGAACCTTAATGAAACTGCGACGATGACCAAAGAATTTCCACCGCTTCTAATCGTAGATGATGAGCGCAACATGCGGCTCTCATTGGAAACCGTCATGGCTGATGAAGGCTATGAGATTGTGGCAGCTGAATCCGCCGAGGAGGGCCTGAAGCTACTCAAGAAACAGGAAGTTTTTGTGGTCGTTACCGACGCCCGTTTAGGTGGAATGAGTGGCTATGATTTCTTGCGCGAGATCAAGAAAAGCTGGCCGGACCTTCCTGTCCTAATGATCACCGCCTATGCCACGCCAAAACTGGCTGTCGATGCTATTAAGTCCGGCGCCATTGACTACCTTGCCAAACCGTTTGCCCCCGAAGAGCTGCTCCACGCGGTCGCGCGCTGTGCCGAACGCCATCAGTTGTTGCTAGAAAATGCAGCACTCAAGGAGAAATCGTCTGAATCGTTTGGCCTTGATCGTATCGTCGGCGAGTCCGAGAAGGTGGAGGAACTGAGAGAGCTGATTCGTACCGTTGCGCCAACCGATGCGACTGTGCTGATCCTGGGCGAAAGTGGTACGGGAAAGGAACTAATTGCGGGTGCGATTCACGCCCTGAGCAAGCGACGCGAGCAAAACTACGTCCGAATCAACTGTGCTGCCATCCCTGAGCAGTTGCTTGAAAGTGAACTGTTCGGTCATGAGAAAGGAGCATTCACGGGAGCGATTCGGAATAAGGTCGGACGGGTTGAGGAAGCCGATGGGGGGACAATCTTTCTTGATGAGATCGGCGACATGAGTCGCCCCCTTCAAGCCAAGCTGCTGCGCTTCTTAGAAGACGGCACCTTCACTCGCGTGGGAGGTAATCAAGAAATGAAGGTTGACGTTCGCCTGATCGCAGCAACGAACAGAGATATTGTTTCTGCGATTAAATCCAATGCATTCCGGGAAGATCTTTTTCATCGTCTCAACGTTGTTCAATTCATGCCGCCAGCCCTCCGGGATCGAGGCGACGATGTTATGATTCTTGCCAAGTTCTTTTTGGACCGCTTCAACCGTGCGATGGGGAAACAGATTGAAGGCTTTGATAGTGAGACCACGCGCGTCCTGGAAGCTCACCATTGGCCTGGAAACATTAGAGAACTTCGAAATGCCATCGAACGATGCGTTATCCTGGAATCTCAGTCTCAGATCCAGATCTCGAGTTTGCCTGATTTCAGGCTTGAGGCACGGCTTCGGAAATCCGATCATTCACAGATATCCGGCGATAAGTCGCTCGAAGACGAAGTCGCGGATTTTGAAAGAGATTGTATTTTGAATGCGCTAGCCGAGCATCAATACAGCCTCGATCAAACTGCGGAGGGGCTTCGAGTAAGTCGACACTCGCTGCGCTATCGGATGCATCGACTGAATATTAAATTCGAACATGGGGGCGACGACGATATAGTCGTGCCAGAGGAATGATGGTGGAATTTGAATTGAAATCGGACTTTATTATTTTGGCCCAGGGAGATCCTCTCCCAACAACGACCGGGATACCTCCAAAGGAGAAAAACCTCGAGATTCTCTCGAACGACTTAGCCATAATGGTTGGCGTGGGTATTCTCGCGCTGTTGGTTTTAGCCTTTTTCGCCAAACAATCGTTTGGAAACGGAAGCCGTCGTCGAAAGCGCGTTTCAGAAAGCCGTTCCGTGCCGGAATCCTCCTCGCTCCCGAGAATCCCTAGTCCGCAGGAAGTCAAACGTAAGGGTAGCCATAAGAGACGTCGCCAAAAACGGAGTCACCGACCAAGTAATCCCACGATTGGCGAGACCGGAGGATTGCCTCCGCAAAAATACGGAAACGTCAAAAGCGATCAGTCTGGCTCCTAATGCTATGCAAGTAGGCGAGTCGATCACCCAACGGAGCGCCTCCAATCTGGCCTTTGCCTTCATCATGCTCCCGCGAGAAAAGCGCCAGAGCATGTGTTCTCTCTACGCCTTCTGCCGTGAAGTGGATGATGTTGCCGATAATGATGCGGTTCCAACGGAACAGCGGCGTTCGGAATTGAAACATTGGCGAGATGACGTGAACCTCGCGATATCAGGGAAAACGCCCCAGTTTCCAGTCAATCTTGAATTGCAACCAGTCATCAAGCGGTATGGTTTGAAGCTGAAGCATTTTGATGAGCTATTGAATGGGGTGGAGAGTGATCTCGATACCTTTCGGTATGAAACCGATGCCGATCTTCAAGCCTATTGCTACCGAGTCGCCTCCGTAGTTGGTCTTTTGAGCATAGAAATCTTTGGTTATGAAAACCCGCAGTGCCACGAATACGCGGTGAAACTCGGGTTGGCCCTTCAATACACCAATATCCTCAGAGATGTTTGGTCCGATGCCAAACGAGAACGAATCTATCTCCCGCTTGAAGATTTGCGCCGCTTCAGTGTTACGGAAGACGAAATCTTGTCGGGGACCTACAGCGAGCGCTACGAACAAATGACGGGGGAAATCGCTCGGCGCGCGGAACGCTTCTATGCCGAGGCAGCCCGGTTGTTGCCGGCAGAAGATCGGGCTTCAATGGTGGCGGCCGAAATGATGGGAAGCGTCTATTGGCAGCTCTTATGCCAACTAAAACGTAGGGGATTCAACGTCTTCACGGATGATCGGGTCCGAGTTTCCAAAACACACAAGCTTGCTCTGCTGCTTTCCACTTGGCTCAGGTCTCGATGGGGATTGAGTGAACAGCCGTACGCTTGAAGCGCCCCCGCGCCGATGGCCCAAGAGCGTCTGCATACGCCATGAGACTGCCATTTGTGGTATGGATCATGCTCAAAGCCACTGTAGTTTCTTGGCAATAGAGCACGGAAACTAGGCAAAAAGGGGAGAACAATGATATTTCCAAGCTTGAGAACCGAGCTCGGAGGACTAGGCTACTGGTAATGCTTGGGACTCTGAGGATCTTTGGCCGTCTATCGCGAGATGCCGCACTGCTGTACAGCATGCTGCTCCTCATGGCCCTTGATCCCCCCCTCAGAGCAGCGACCGTGGGATTTGAAGCAGGCTCTCAGGAAATCTTACTGCCCTTAAGCCAGGGCGAGTTCGAAATTGGTTACCTCAATGAGGATTCTTACATCGACATACTCGTCACCTATGAAGGCATCGTGACCCGCTATTTGAATGACGGTCGGGGGATCTTCAACCAGTCGCAAGTGATTCTTGAGGGAGAACAGATTTCACAAATTGAACTTGCCGATCTTGATGGCGATGGCGATTCCGACTATTGGATCACCGATCCACAAGGATCGACGAGTTCGTGGCTGGGTCAAGAAGATGGAACGCTGGTCTTGCTTGAAAAAAGGGGGAGTTCAGGACTGCCCGTCGGCACCTCGTTTGGTGATTTTGATGGCGACGGTGACTTAGACGCGCTCGCATCTATTCCAGCTTACGTAGTTACGCCCATAGAACCAGGCAGATCCGGTTTTCGCCTCTACCTAAACGGTGGTGACGGCAGTTTTGCTCTCGGCCCATTCCTATTTTCTTCGGAAACCGTCGCTCGCGAACTGACACTAGGTGACCTCGATGGCGACCAGGATCTTGACTTCATTAGTCTTCATGCCGATCACAGTTTGCGCGTTTGGATCAACGACGGGGAGGGGGGATTCATGGAATCGGACCAGAGACTGCAACTCGAATCGTCTGGGAAACTTCACTCGATCGAGCTCGGCGATTTTGATAGCGACGATGACCTCGATATTATTCTTCCTGAGGAATCCGGGCAGAACTGGCTTTGGACCAATCGTGGCGACGGAACTTTTGACGATCTCCCGACGGAGTTCTCTCCCTTTCTTCCAATTCTAGCCAGCGGAGATTTCGACAACGATTTAGATCTGGATCTTGTAGCTACTGGAAGTGGTTGCCAGGATTGTGGGGGCCTTTGGCTACAAGACGGCGAAGGACTGACGTTGAATGGCAGCTCAGTCTTTGATGCTAATTCACAGGTTCATCAACTCGAGGTGATTGACATTGATGCTGACGGAGATAGAGATCTCGTCGTTCTGATCGATATTGTTGAAGCCCCAGCTGGGCGAACCGTGGTTTCAACCTGGCTCAACAGTTTCATCGACCTATCCTTGCAGCCCACGAATGTGGGGAAGATTGTCGATCCAACCCTCAGTGAAGTGATTCGCCAGACACTTGGATTGCCTTTGGATCTCGCTGTTTCTCCTGACTATTCAACTCTCCGACGTCTTGAACTCTCTCGTTCAGATTTTGGAGAATTCTTCAATCCAATCCGTAGTCTCGAAGGTCTTGAAGAAGCGGACCAGATCGAACACTTAAGTATTGAGGGGGTTCTCGAGCCGGATCGCGAAACAGGTGAGTTGGATCTGCGGTTCTTGGAAACTTGGACGCAGATGAAATCGTTAAGCCTGCGGGGGAATGGGATCGTGCGTTTGCGATTGCCCCAATCTTGGACCGGTCTTGAGGTCATTCATTTGGATGACAACCTGTTGAGTGACGTCTCATTCCTGAGAGATTTCCCTCAGCTTTCACGGGTGACCTTGTCGGGAAACGAGATTTCCCAATTCTCTTATCCAGATGCTTCAATGAAACTTCAATCCATTGATCTAGATGGTAATCCACTAATCGCAGTGGAGATCGGGGCCGGAATCCGGGAGTTTTCCCCGGCTGTGGCTGAGCTGCGAGCGAGTGACGTCAAGGTGAGCGTAAATGGTCGCCTCACGATCGATGCCACTTCGATTCCAGGGAAAGCGAGCCTCCAATACCTAGGAGATATTGGGACCTACGCAGTACGTCGATCTGTCGATTTTATCCATTGGACTGTCATCGATGAAATAACCGTGGAAGTGCCCGTTTGGCCGGCCGTTACCTTCGCGGTGGACATGGAAAGCGACGAATCGAACGCGTTTTATTCCATCGCCCGTCTCTCACCATAGCGCTTGCTTGCGATTCAGTACTTGTACTGATGTCGAATATAGAACCACAACCCTAAGCTATTCCCACTCTTAGTTGGAAAGAGTTTGGTGAGTGTGGTGTTGTGGCCGGAGCGTCTAAGACGTTCCGGCCATTTTTCCATCGTCTTAAACTTCTTGCTTTGTGACTTGCTCGAAAACGAAGGTAAATCTAGCTTGTCTTGTGGCTTCGGCCCAAAGAACGAATTCGTGTCTTTATGAAATCTGAAAGTCAACAGAATCCCAAACCAGCGGCGAAACCAAAGTCAAAATCCGGCATTTTCCGCCTTCTTCTTGCTCTAATCCTTGGTGGCGGAGTGCTTCTGGTAGGGGCAGTGTTCATCGGCACCTCATCCTGGTTCATCACGGATGTCATTCTACCTGCTGCAGGCGGCTCCGTGAACTCGAAGATGGGAGCCAGCAAAGTCAGTGGCATCCTTTCGTCGTCGCTTGAGGTGAATGACTTTGAGTTGACCCCTGAAGAAGAAGAGGCTTTCGTGTCGGTCAAGAAGCTTTCCGTTGCCTATGACTTGATGGCAATCCTCGGTGGCAAGATCGTTGCGAAGGACCTCACGGTGGATGAGGCAAAGATCAATCTTCTAATGAAAGCCGATGGCAGTCTTAATATTGATCCCATTTTGGAGGCCTTGAGCGGCCCGAAACCTGAGGAAAGCGCGCCACTCAATCTCGATCTAGAAAGACTCAAGGTCGTCAATAGTCACGTTCGAATCAAGGTCGACGGACCAGCAGACGGCGGAGCGGTTTACGAGCTGAAGGGGCTTGGAGTCGAAGTCGACAAGCTTGCCAATGGCTCTAGCGCAGAAATCAAGATTACCGGAGAGATCGGTCTTGAACTGAACGAGAAGGGCCAGCAAAGCCGCTTTCAAGCAACCTTAGAGGAGACAACGACAGTCGCCCTGAATGGGGATCTGCTTCCGACATCCTTTGAAGCGGCCCTCGCCTTAGCTGTCGGGGAAGTGACAGGGGTTTTCTCTGAGTTTGCCAACAACCGGATCGATCTCAGCGGAAAGCTAAGCGATAGTCGATTAGATCCATTGCGACTCGCAGTCTCAAAAGCTGGCAATCCTTTGGGCGCAATAACGGTAGCAGGTCCCTTGGACATCGATCAAGGGACAGCAGATTTAGAATATAGCCTGACGGGCGTTAACGAAAACCTCCTCAATCAATTCAAAGACTTGCTGGGATTTGGTTTCGGAACACCGAGCATTAGTGCCTCAGGAGGAATCAAGCTTTCATCCGCCGGGCAATCCCTTGCCGTGGACGTCAAACTTCTAGGCAAGCAAATTACCCTCAGCAACGAGGCTGGCACGGCACCTTCATTAGGCATTGACCTTACCTTGGCAATGGCCGCTGATCTTGCAGGATCCACCTACAGCTTCCCAACCCTATCCTTTAACGCAGAACAAGCGGGGCGGCCTCTGATCTCTTTGACGGCGGAGAATCCGTTGGGTGTTCGAGTCTCGAGTGCCGGCGTTGCACTCTCGGATGCCAAGCTAAACATTGGACTCACCGATCTCAATTTAAGCGACTGGCAAACGGTTATCGGAGAGGGCAGCACCGGAAGAATTTCTTCGTCTCTTTCTCTGACTTCTCAAGGAGAACAAGGCTCGTTGGTCAATCTTCGTGGAACAATCTCGATGTCAGAGCTCTTACCCGTGAACCCTGGAGAGCTATCAAGCGGCCTTGGAGCTAACTTGGATTTGAATGCCAACATTCGAGACATGAAGAGTGTGGATGTGCCAGAACTGAAGTTTGCTATCAACAACTCCAAAGGCGGACTCGCCACCGGAGAGAGCAGCCTGAGTCTCGCGGACTCGGGAGTTATCAGTATGAAAGCCTCCATACAAGGCTTGGACCCAAATCAGGCCAATGCTGCTCCAGTCAATCTAGGAATTGAATTCGCCGGTAACTTAGCTCCACAGAAGACGGTAATTCAATCCTTCGCTCTAACGCTCCCAAAAACAGCGAAATCGAATGAGAATACGCTAACATTTAACGGCGAACTGGTTCCAGATGCCATACAAGGAATGACCGGGCAGTTTCGACTGGCAGCTAAAACTCTCGATTTAACGCCAATCATGGACTACATGGACCGACTTTCAGGAGCAGAGGCTGCTGAAGCTGAATCGGCGCCCGCCTCAAGTGAGCCGCAGCCAAATACCGAGCCTGACCCTATTGACCTGCCCGTCAAACAACTGAACGGAACCCTACAGTTCGACCAACTCTTTGCTCGTGAGATCGACATTAAGAATTGGGTGACGGAGATCGTTGTTCGGAAAAACGATATTGCCATTGAGCCGCTTTCACTGACTCTAAACGACGCTCCCATTAAAGGGCACACCAAGCTCGATCTCAGCGTCCCTGGATTTCGTTACGATGTCGCTCTCCAAACCGCTCAACTGCCTGCAGGGCCTCTAATTGGAAGTCTTCAACCAAGCATGAAGGGCGTCTACGATGGGATGATCGATATTGGAATCGATGTCGATGGCGAGGGAATGACTGGTGTCAATCTCCGTAAGAATCTCAAAGGCGCAGCTAATCTTTCATTCAAGGGAGCGAACATCGAGCTCTTTGATGCCTGGAAGAAGCTGTTCATGACGCCTATCGCTCTCGTGCTCCGCATGCCGGGAATGCTAGATTCGCCGATCCAAGGTGTTGAGGTGAATTCAAGTTTCGGAGAGGGAACCATTAATCTTGATGAATTCAAGGTCACGAGCCCCCAGTTTCATGTCGTTTCAAAAGGATCCATTCCGATTGCAGATGACTTGATGGGCTCTGCCTTAGCCTTGCCCGTAGATCTGGTGATGAAAAAAGAAATGGCAGTCAGCGCGAATCTCGTGAACAATGACGCTGAAGAAACAGATGGATTTGTAACGCTACCACCCTTTGTAAAGGTCGAAGGCTCAGTCGCTGAACCGGCTGTCAAGATCGACAAACTCGCGGTTGGAAAACTTTTCATTCGGAACGTTGCTGGCCTTCCTGAATCAGTCGTTGGTCAAGCAGGTCAAGCCCTTCAAGGCCTTGGTGGTTTGGTAGGTGGAGACGGTGACAAGAAGAATGCCGCCGGCAAGCTTATTGAGGGTGTTGGGGGACTGATAGGAGGAGAAAAGGGAGGCGGAATCAAGGACGCCGGCAGCGCTCTAAGGGGCCTTTTCAATCGCGAGAAGAAGGAAGACAAGTAAGCATAGGCGCTTCGGTCTCTGGCGGAGGTTAGAGGCGATGGTTGTTCGAGACGGTGTCTCTGAGTTTGACTACAACACTCGCCGAGCTCATTAATGCTTCCAGACTAAGCGGAGCGGAGCGATCCCCATCGGAAGCAATGGGGATCGATTGACCGAGCATGAGCAGCATCCCCTCATCAGTCCGGAGTCGAATTCACTCATAGAATCGACAGTGAATGGATCGAGCTCAGTTTCCATCGCGATCCAATCACACTCTCCGTCTTGACTAGAAACGAAGACACCTAAGTTTGCAGCGACGCAGTATCGGGGGGCTTCTCATCAGGTCTAGTGACTTTTGATCCCCCCCGAGCGGCAATAGGCTTGTGGAAACTGGAATTCAGCCTCTCTCGCGTGCCCTAAGGCGATTCCAAAAATCCCGCTAATACATAAGCTGCCCGTTCCACGTGAGCACGTGATGTCTACCGGCGCTCTTGAACAATAAAGCTCGCGTTACCTTCGGGTTCTAGAGGAAAAACGAGCTCACCTTCCGGAAAAGTTCCCAAGAGCGTGACCATGGGCTCTGGCCCCCCGGTTAGGTCGGTTCGCTTAAGGATCTGGTAGGAAAAACCATCTCTTGCCGGCCACGTCAGACGCCCTTGAGTCGGGGACCAAAGGGAGATCGCGGTTTGTAGCGGCCGATCTGACCTGGAAGGATCAGTCTGGAGTACTTGCTCACGCGCGTTGTTTAATCCGTCATTGTCAGGATCTGCCTTTGCCCCGAAATTAAGTGAACCAAAGGAGCGACGCTCCCATTGATCATCGAGTCCGTCCCTGTCGATGTCTAAGATTGGAACCCCTTGAAGGATGAGAGAGGCGGAGGTGATGGATCCGATATCATCCGCGGCTTGATCAAGGATCTCCAACTTCCACGTCCCCGCACTTGGTTCGAAAAAGTGTTTTACTGACCAATAAGTCCAAGCTCTTGGTCCGGGGGTAGAATCAAGATTGTAGGTTTGGAGGACACTTGTGGTTCCCTTAGGAGAGGTCAAAGTGACCCTGAGATCGCCCCGAAAGGTATGCGTCGTGTCGAGCTCAAGACCGACGTGCTCGATGCATATGCTTTCTGTGATCTCGAATTCGACGAGGGCTGGGTTCAACGCAATCCGTGCTGACGTATCCTGAACTGCGTCAACGCGTTCCAAAAGAGCTTCGCCATCTTGCTGACTAATGCTCACTGCTGGAATCGTAGAATAATCGGTCCCTCCAAGCGTCGGTAACTCAGTTTCATCAATGTTGTTATAAATAATCGCTAGCTCTGCTCCTGCTTCGGCGGCTTTCTGAATTTTCTCGGCAAAGGTAATCGTCCCGCGCTGAATGAGAGCGGCTCGACCTTCTAAATTGGGAAGCGTCGTCTGCGTGGCATCTCCGATCGGCACGATCGGGAGAGAATCCGTTCGATTACTTGCAAACAGTCCGAGCCCCGGGCGGACAGGAAGGAATCTTAAAATGCTCGGAACACTAGCGCCCTCAATGGCGAGCTCCAGCCCTTGATCAGGAATCGTCCGATTGGGCCGTAGCGTCTCTGTAACCTGGACTGCCTCCGGTCGGGATTTCCACTGCCGTGCCAAGTCGACCGCATAGACCGCATTGGGGAGTCCAAATCCGCTATTGTGACTGAATCTAAATCCAGCGGCGTTCTCTTTAATATCTGGGTCGTTGGAGGATGTTTGGAACGAGGCATGAACAAGAATCTGCTGCACATCGCGATAGCTCAATCGAGGGTTGGCCGATAGGAGCAAGGCCCCAAGTCCTGCGGCGACGGGAGAGGAGGCCGACGTTCCAGAAAACCCAGCATCCCCAAGGAGATAATCAGCAATATCACCTCGCCCGCGCGTCACGTATCCCTCGGCCCCTTGGTGATCTGTCGTGGCAATTCCAGGGAACCGGGTGTCTCCACTAGGAGCGCTAATGAGAAGACAAGCTCCAGGTGTGCTGTAGGAAGCCACATCGCCGTCAAACCGCGTCGCCCCCACCAGAATGACTCGAGGGTCGGAGGAAAAGCCATCATCGTTAGCGTTACTCAAAAACTCTCGTTCATTGCCACCCGCTCGGAACATAACCAGCCCCAAGCCACCGCGACCCTCAGTGACCGCTCTTTCGATGCCTCGATCTGATAGGGCATCAAGTCCAGATTGCTGTTCGGCAACACTTCCCCAACTGTGATTTTGTACGTCGATCTGGTCGATCTCGAATTGAAACATATCCATCAACGCGTCGTCAGGGACAATTCCTTCACGTCCACGGCGATTGATGTCGAAGACAACCAAACTCGAGAGTGTTGCTTTGGGTGCAACACCAATGACTCCAGTCTGATTATTAGCTTCAGCGGCAATCACACCTGCTACGGCCGTACCGTGGGCATCGGAGTTGATGAATTCCCCGTTCGGAAGATTGTCCCCGAAATTGAAGTGAGGTCCCTGGCCAGCGCGCTCTACGAGATCTGGATGTTCCAAGTCCATTCCGTTGTCGCTGAACGCCACCGTTACCCCTTGTCCTTCACTAATTGCCCACGCGGCACGAAGGTTGAGATCGATCCCTTCCTTTTGACCATCTGAATCCCGATTCTCAACGTGCCAAGATTGCGCGATATAGGTATCATTTGTCTTTGCCTGCACGCGGCTTTTCCTGACGAAATGACGGCGCATGAGCGGGTAAGCGGCGAGGGTCGCATTCTCTTTGTTCAGAGCCAAAGCAGCCTCAATCGCTCGTCTCGGATCAAGCGCTTGAAAGATCGCGATCCGCTCCGATACCTTTCGCTTCACGACGATGTAGTGCGCCTGCAAGAGAGCTACTTCGTCGATAGGATCCAATGATTTGAGAACCACTTGAGCGAGAAAATGCACCTCTTTTCCCTCAGGGCTACCAAACCTCGCGGGAATTGATTCGCCGTACTGATCGGAATTTGCAGGGTCTAAGACGGATTCCTGAAGGAAGTAGATCTGAGGGTGAGGCTCGCAAAACTCAACGGACCGCCACTCTCCATCCGTATCGGATGAAGCCTTCCCTCCGACTAACGGGAAGCTCAACACTGGAAAGAGTGTTGCAATAACCAATCGAGCGCTCCACGCGGCGCGATAACTGGAAGCGTCGCTAAGAGCGCGCAGCAATTGTTCCTTGAATTCACCGATCATCCCATCCCGTCGTGTGCAATATTCGTGCCTATCGTGTCAGACGTCCTAGCGAAACGTTTATTCGAATCCATAGACGGACAGGCTTTGCCTGAGGCTACAAGAAAACGGAGCCTTCTGCAGTATGGACCAGGCACGAACCGGGAATGCAATTACGGCAATGGATGTCAGAGCCGGAAAGGGGACCGTTAACTCAAGAATTCCGTCATGCGTTCGAAACCAATCTTCAACACCTCAGCGGGATCGCTTTCCCAAAGGTCCTTATTGAAGAGTTCGAGACTCACAGTTCCCGAATAACCTTTGCGCTTTAGGACCGCGATCTCGGCAGCCAGGTCGATCTGACCTTCGCCTAGCATCACCCGATCAGGGTCCATCTGTGTGCCAGCTGGTTTCTTGGGGTCGGCGTCATCAATATGATAATGACTGATCCTCTCGAGTGGAACTGCCTCCAGGTCAGCCAGAGTTGAATGACTGTTCCAATTGTGGAATGTATCCAAAATCAGAGTTGCATCGGGATCACTGGCCTGCTGAACCACCTCCCATGCATGAGATAGCTTGCTGGCGGATTTAAAAAACCCGATATACTCAAAGGTCGGTTTCACTCCGAGTTCTCGACCGATGGCCAGAAGATCTTTATATCGTGCGGCGATCTGCTTCAAATCGCACGGATCACGAGGAGGGGTCGCTACGATGTAGGGAGACTTGAGCCGAGCTGCCAACTCCATCCTTCGTTTCGCTTCCTCGATAGCGAGATTGTATTCGAGCCCCTCTGCTTCTCCCCATTGGCGCATGGCGATCATGCAGGGCACTATGAGGCCGGCGTCCGCGATTGCTTTTTCAAGGTCGGACACTTCGCCGCCTTGCCCTATGAATTCATAGATATCATTGATCCAGAGTTCAACCCCTTTAAATCCCGCTTCGGCAGTCAACGAGATTTTCTTGAGAAGCGGCTGGGGCTTAATGGTGCTAGTATTGAGACAAAATATGAATGACATCGTGGTGTGAGTTGATTGTTAGCGGTGGCTTCTGGTCCAATTTGACTAGGATTAGCTCAGCCCTCTTCCGCCTGCCTTCTAATTCTCTAAAATGGGCCCAAGCGGGGAGGCAAGGGATCCATGGTAAAGACGCTCGTATCGAAACAGTAGTTTAAGAGTTCAAGCTTGCGATCTTTGGCTTCGGATGTATTCCAGAGATTCTCAAATTCATCGGGATCATTCTTCAAGTCATAGAGCTCCCCGTCTTCGGTGCCGTGGTAAACGACGATCTTCGCGTCCTCGGTGCGAAGCATGCTTCCGAAGGCGTGGTGATGGGTCCAAGCGTTGTAGTATTCGCTGAAGACATGATCTCGATGAATCTGTGGGTTCGCCTTGCCTTGACAGATCGGCGTAAGCGTCCGCCCCTGAAATCCTTCGTAGTGAGGGATCCCGGCGAGGTCACAGAGGGTCGGAGCCAGGTCTAGGAGCTCAATCAAGCCCGAACAACGGACGCCTGCTTCGATTCCTCGAGGCCAATGCAGCACCAAGGGAACCCTTACCGATTCATCGTAGAAGTGAGGGCCTTTGAGGTAGAGCCCATGATCCCCTAACATCTCTCCATGATCCGACATAAAGATCACAATCGTATCCTCAAGCTGCCCGGTTTCCTCAAGAGCCGTGAGGACTCTGCCAAATTGATCGTCGATCAGCTCGATCATGGCGTAATAGGCCGCAGTGACTTCTTGTCGGTCCTGATCTGTCATTGCCTGCACGTCAAAGTACCCTGGCTCGTTATGCGCCCATTTAGAATCGAGCTTCTGATAGCGAGGTTTATTTGCCAACTCACCTTCGCGTATTTTCGGGAGAGGCATCGAACTCGCATTATACTTTGCTAAGTATTCAGTCGGGGGATCAAAGGGATGGTGGGGATCGAAACAATTGTAGCTGAAGAACCAATTCCGATCCTTATTCTCGCGAATGAATTCAATGGTTTTTTCGGCGCAGTAAGTCGTTTGATGAAACTCAGATGGCACGCCTTCTTTGACATAGGCCGTTTCCTTACCCCCGGTGTAAAGCTGATCCCAAGTCTTACCATGATGGGCGAGCCACTGCGTATAACCGTTCTCTGGCCAATCAGGTTGAGGGTGGTGAGACCAGTGAAACACTGAGTAACCGTCGTCAATCCGGTTTTCTACTCTTCCCGCAGCACAACTCGAGAGATGCAGCTTACCAGCCAGGCCACAGTAGTAACCTTGATCAGCAAACAGTCGGCTGAGTAATCTCTCGTAGCTGGGGATCTGTTGTCCATTTTGACGGCAACGGGTCGTTCTGGCATAGCGGCCTGTCAAGAACGACGCCCGACTCGGAGTGCAGACAGGACTTTGAGCGTAAGCCTGCGTGAAGCAGGTGCCGCGGGCGATCATTCGATCGATATTCGGAGTCCGAATATGCTCATTTCCAAGGGCTTGAATGGTATCGAATCGTTGCTGATCCGTACAGAACCACAGAATATTCGGTTTTTTCGCTCCCACGGCCACGGTTGCTAGAGATGTTTGACGACGTTGACTCTCAGTTCATGAGCTCCGTCTGCCCGAGCGTATTCATAGTAGTATCGCGTCTCACCCGGGCGTTCGAGTGGGTCCATGTATCTCAAAGAACCCGTACCATGAGGCGATGTCATCGCCGCTTGATCGACCGAAACACGATGCCAGGTTTTCAAATCTGAACTGACCGCAAGACCGGTTTTTTCTTCGTAGTTTTCGAGGTGAGTCGGGCCGCCATCGTAGAACCCGATGAACAAAGGAGGTCGATAAAGGAGCGAACCGAGGCGGGCTGCGTGGCAATCCCAACCACTTTCACTCGGGGCGAATACGTCGCCTAACCATTCAAAGTTCAGTCCGTCGTCGCTAACCGCCAACCCGGTGGCGGACTTAGTGAGACCGGTATTGTAGATATCGGACGTCGCGTGCATTTCGGCGCGCTCCTCCGGATTCGCTTCCGGATTTCCAGGCGCATAACTGAGTAAGAGGTAGGTCTTGCTGGCGTAGGTAAAACAATAGGGATCTTTCACTCCTTCTACGCCAAGGTCATCCGCCGTGAAGACCTTCTGTCGTTTCGCGATGTCAAACTGGCTGGGAGAATCGGCCTCAATGACATCGGTTCGCCATCGTTGATCCTTTGGATCGACGTAACTGAGATACATTCGCCATTTTCCATTGTCCGCCTTAATCAAAGCGGACTTTTCGATAGATGTAGAATCCAAATCCTCTTTGGTAATTTCCCAGATAGTTTCAAACTGGAAGCCATCCGAACTTTCTGCGATCACACATTTCCCGCCTCGCACTGGCCTTGGCTGGCGGACGCGATAGTAGAGATAGTACTTCGACGTCGCTTCATCAAACACAACATTGCAAGCACCGACCCAGTTACCTGGGGCATCCGCTGGCGGCTTGATAACGGTTTGCCCTTGCTCGGGATCGAAGAGTTCCAGTGACGGAAATTGCTTGAGACTCAATGACATAGTTTATTGCGGTAGAATTGACTCGTTTACCTGGCAACGGATACTCAGTTTCAAGGCTGACGTCGAGTTAGTTTTAATGATAAGCGCAAAGATTGAAATGGATTCAAATCGAAAAACCGGCTTAACTCCTTTGCTTTAGCAAACGAATCCTGATTGTACGATGATGAGTTTTGAATGGATGGCGAGTTTTCTTGGAACAAGGGCAATTCTTTGTGTTCTAGGGGCCGGTCTCTTAGTTTCGTTCGACGTAGCGTCTTCAGCTTCGGCCGCGGAGACTATCCTATCCGGGACACGCCAGTTGACGTACGACGGCAAGCGAAGCGGCGAGGGCTATTTTTCTCCCGACGGCAAGGCACTGATCTTCCAGAGTGAACGAGACGAACGGAATCCATTTTACCAGATCTTCATCCTCAATCTAGAATCGGGAGAATCCAATCGCGTTTCTCCAGGCCACGGGAAAACGACCTGTGCGTTTTTCCAACCTGGGACGGATCGAGTGCTCTTTGCCTCCACCCACCATGATCCTCAAGCGGCAACAAAGCAATCAGACGAGCTTGAGTTTCGGGCATCGGGAAAAGAACGCCGCTACTCATGGGATTACGATGAAACGATGGATATATTTTCATCGACGAGAGACGGCTCTGACTTGCGTCAGCTGACAAGCGCGCTCGGCTACGATGCCGAAGGGGCTTTTTCGCCGGATGGTAGACTGATCGTGTTCTGCTCCCTGCGAAACGCCTTTCCACTGAGCTCACTTTCTAACGAGGAACAGCAACGTTTCGAGATAGATCCCGCCTATTTCGGTGAGATCTACCTCATGAATGCGGATGGTTCGAATCAGCGGCGCCTCACAAGAACCCCTGGTTATGATGGGGGACCGTTCTTTACGCCGGATGGAAATCGGATCGTTTGGCGGCGATTTGATGAGGCGGGTTTAATTGCCAATATCTACACCATGAAACTTGATGGAAGCGATGTTCGCCAACTCACGAATTTCGAGAGCATGGCATGGGCCCCATACTTTCACCCGTCCGGCGCCTACACGATCTTCACATCCAATAAGCTAGGATTCGAAAACTTCGAGCTCTTTATCGTCGATGCCAACGGTGCGCACGAGCCGGTACAAGTGAGTTTCTCAGAGGGGTTTGATGGACTCCCGGTGTTTTCTCCTGATGGCTCGTCACTCTGTTGGACATCGAATCGGAATTCTAAAAATCAATCACAGCTTTATCTGGGAAAATGGGACCACGGTGCCGCTCTTGCCGCGCTCGAGAAGTCTCCGCTTCGACAAGGAGCCTCTTCCAAATCTAGACCGAGCTTAGCGACGAATGATCACGGTGAGATTGCGGTAGCACGACCGTCATTAAATACAGCGATCATTGAAGCCGATCATCGCGTCCATGTGGACTACCTCGCTTCTGACGCCCTCGAGGGACGTCAGACCGGTTCCGAAGGCAGTCGAGCAGCAGCGAAGTATGCCCAGAAGGTGTTTACTGATGCAGGCCTGATTGGCGTCGGCTTACCACCCTCGTATTCTCATAACTTTAGCTTCACCAAACGGATTGAGACCGCCAAGGAAAACAACCATCTATCTCTCGAATCGAAAGGCCACGTCGCCTTTGAGAAGTCATTCAAGGTAGAGGAAGCTTTCCGGCCATTGTCCTTTACCAGTAACAACCAATTTGCAGGAAACGTTGTATTTGCTGGCTACGGGCTTTCCGTTCCGGGAGAGCTAGGTGAGGGTTACGACTCTTATGCCGGACTCAACCTATCCAACAAGATCGCTTTGGTACTGCGGTATGTCCCTGAGGATGTTTCGCCGGAACGCCGCCAGGTGCTGAATCGCTATGCGGGTTTGCGCTACAAGGCCATGATTGCGAGAGAACATGGGGCGCGGGGCATCATGATAGTCGCTGGGCCGAATTCTCCGAATACCGGAGAACTTATTGGGCACAGTTTCGATAGCAGTCTCGCCGGCTCCGACATTGTAGCGGCATCGATTACGGGGGAAGTAGCCGACTATATTTTGGCCCCAATGCACAAGAGTTTGGCTACCCTTCAGTCAAGTTTGGATTCAGAGAATCCCCATGCCGAAGGAGGGTTTGAGATTCCGGGGCTAACCGTCAGCCTAGCCACCGCAGTCAATCACGTGAAAGGGAACGACGACAACGTCATCGCCTTCCTGCCTCCGAACGACCCTCTTGCCGATCGCGAGTATATTATTGTGGGGGCTCACTATGATCATCTTGGACATGGTGGTTCAAACTCCCTGGAAAGAAAAGGGGAGGAACATTCAATCCATAACGGGGCCGACGACAATGCTTCGGGAACCTCCGTTATTCTCGAGTTGGCGGCGAGCCTCGCCGCGAGACGGGCTGACAATCCAAGTCAGTTTGATCGAGGCGTGCTATTCGCACTCTGGTCAGGGGAGGAAATCGGTCTCATTGGCTCAACTCATTTCGCGGACGATAATGTGTCTTCACTCAAACAGGCGAGTGCCTATCTCAATTTCGACATGGTGGGACGCCTTAAGGAAAACCGGCTTGTCCTTCAAGGTGTGGGCTCATCGAGTATCTGGCCGGGGCTCATCGAGCGGAAGAATGTGTTGGCGGGGTTCAGTCTCACCTTACAGGACGATCCCTATCTGCCTACCGATGCAACCGTTTTCTACAACCACAGCATTCCGATCCTGAGTTTCTTTACCGGTAGCCACGAGGACTACCATCGTCCCACTGACACGGCAGACAAAGTTAACTATCCAGGATTGACGCGGATTTCAGAGTTCGCCGAGCGTATCGTTCTGGATCTGGTATCCATGGAGACAAGCCCTGATTATGTCAAAGTCGAACGGGCCAAAAGCACGGGTGGAAGCCGAGACTCGATGCGAGCCTATCTTGGTACAATCCCGGACTATGCAACGGAAACCAAAGGCGTGAAACTATCCGGAGTCAGTGGTGGGGGGCCCGCCGACAAGGCAGGGTTGAAGGGAAACGACGTCATTGTTGAGTTCGGAGGAAAGGCGATCACCAATATTTACGACTACACCTATGCTATCGACGCGGTAAAGATTGGGACCGCTGTCGGGGTGGTGGTCATCCGAGACGGGGAACGGTTGCAACTCGAGATTGTCCCAGAGGCTCGAAAATAACCTTCACCTGTAACCAATCGTCGTGTCCTTGGGTCTGGAAGGCATGTATTCCAGAGCCCCTATGAAACTAGTTATTATTCGAACGTTGTGCCTTACGGCATGCATCGGACTCCAGCTCACCGTATCTGGTGCAACTTCTGAGGTGCCGAAGCCCTTGGAACACTTCCGTGGAAATCGACTTCAGGAGCTTCGGCGTAGCACCCTTGAGGGAGCCCGTTCGGCCGCCAACGCTGGTGCTGGATACGAGGCAGCCAAACTGCTTCAGGGCTTAGCGAATAGCGCAAGTGGCGATGATGTTTCGAGGCAAGCAGCAGCATTACTAGAGCAATGGGGATTGGCAGGAGAACACCTCGATGAGACGGTCGCGACGAAAATAAGCCAGCAAATTCGCTCGCGTCTTCAGTTGGAATTTCAGACACAAGTCGATTTAGCCCAAATCGAAACGCTCATTGAGTTCCGCGATTTCGCTCAATCTGGAAGTCTCCTCGCGGCTGTCCTGTCCCGCCCACTCATCGGCAATGCTGAGAAGGGGCTTCTACGCTTTTGTTCTCGGCTTGGCCTGCCAACTGCCGAGGATTTCGCTGAGATGCGCAGCCATTCAGAATCAAGCCTCGTTGATCGGCTCAAGGATGCAAGTTTGTTTTCCCAACGAATTGAGGCCCACGAGTTCCTTAGCAAGGCAGATCCCATGGCTGCAAAAATCTATGGGGCCTTGCTTCGTGAACACTACCCGAACATCGAGAAAGTGCGCCAAGCACGGAACTCGTCTCAAAACGAAGAGCGCTCACGCTTTGGTGGGTTTGGCCGGCGAACCATGCCGCCGGGACTCATCGCGAGGTTCGGAAGACAGTTTGGGGGCCGCACTCCTCAGGAAGCAGAACCCAAAGAAGCAGACACAGAGGTCGAGCTGACGATAGACGCTGTGGTCAGGAGCCTGGACTATCTGGCCAAGGATGACACCGAACTTGCCATGGATTTGCTCAAGATGAGCCTAGATCACTTCAGCGAGGACCCTCAGCGCGGCAAACTGCAGGACATACTGGACCAGGCCGACCTGTATCTCTTGGGCCTTCAAGCCGCTCAAGTGGATCGGTCTCATGTGCATCTAGGCCGTTTTGACCATAAGCGAAAGAAAGGGAAGGCGTCTGAGATCTTTTCTGGTGATTGGGTACCAACCTACGAGCTGACGATCGCACCCGAAGAGTGGGCCAAGCTAAAAGCCTCGCCGAAAGACTACGTTCGAGCGACTTTTAAGAGCGGGAAAACAAGCCTGTCAAATATTGGTGTTCGACTAAAAGGAGGGATCGGGAGCTATCGACCTCTGGAAGGGGGCAACAAGATCGGATTGACGCTGAAGTTGAATCAATTTGAGAAGGGGCAGAGGTTCTTGGGATTGCGGAAAATAATGCTCAACAATAGCGTTCAGGATGAATCCTACATGAGAGAAGGCTTGGGCTATGAACTTTTCCGGCAGGCGGGCCTTCCTGCTTCACGAGTCGGGCATGCCAACTTGATCATTAACGGAGAATCCTACGGTTTGTACGTTCAAATCGAAGCCGTCACCTCGGATTTCTTAAGCCGCTGGTTCCAAGATGGAAAGGGAGCACTCTTTGAAGGAAGCTATGGAAGCGATATTGATGATTGGGAGAATTTAGAGCTCGATTCCAATCCTCAACTTGCTGACAGAGCGCATGTCAAGGCCCTCTCAGAGGCAGCTGACAGAGCGATGGACGAAGGCAGCTTAGCCCCGTTGGAGCCCCACCTTGATACGAAGGCATTCACTCGCTTCATGGCGATGGAAGTCCTCATGGATCACTGGGACGGCTATGTTTCAGCCAATAATTATCGGCTTTATCGAGACCCCAAAACCGAGAAGTTCTATTTTATCCCTCATGGAGCCGATCAATTATTCAGAAACTCCGGAGGCGATCTCATGCGCGATAGTCGAGGAAAGATCGGGCAAGCAATTATGGAAATCCCCGAGGGCCGTGAACTTTATCTGGCTCAAGTAAGAGACTTGCTTGCCAACGTGATCCGATCCGCAAACGCACGCGAACAGCTCCTTGAACGGTACCACAACGTCCGGGCGCATGCAGCGCTCGATCCCAAAAACTCAAACACCGTCATCGAATTTGATCGAACATTGAAAACAACCTTGGCGTTTTTCGACAAACGCCGCCGGATGGCACGCTGGCAAGAACTGGCCCTCGATGATCCGACACTGGCGAGACGCCTAGAGTCGTTGAATCAGGGATCGCGTCGAGGCTTTGGAGGGCGGACGCGAGGCGGGCGCCGATAGCCTTGGAGCGGGTGACTTTTTGGTGGACTTAAGGGAGCACTCTCGCGAGCATAGCGAGATGCGATCCCCGTTTATTCACCACACGAAGGCACTCAACCGTGCACTACGCTCGATCAGCTGCTTTTTATCTCTTGCCTGGGGCTGCCTCCTTGCCATCAGTTCAAGCTCACAGGCTGCTACACCGATCCGGGTGGTTGTTTGGGATGAGCAGCAACCACGGCAGGCGGAGGCGTATGACGATTTTCTCGGCAATGACATTGCCGCCTACTTGGGACAGTTCGCTGAATTCAGTGTCGTTTCGAAACGCTTGGATGATCCAGAAAAGGGGATTGATGCCGCGACGCTGGACAATTGCGATGTCTTGATCTGGTGGGGGCATGCCAGAAACGGCGAGATATCGCTCGAGGAATCTCGCCCCATTGTTGAGCGCATCAAACAAGGCAAACTCGCTCTCATTGCCTTGCATTCAGCCCATTGGGCCACTCCGTTTATGGCAGCGATGAATGAACGGACACGATTGGACGCTACCAGGAAATATCCGAATTCTTCTGATTCGCCACGGGTTCGATTCGAATTCGTCCCCCCCCCAGGGCGCTTCCCTCCAGCGCACGCATCGATCACCACGCCAGCCTATTACGCATGGAAACGCCGTGGCGTCGTGCAACATGTGAGGGTTGATCTCCCCAATTGTTGTTTCCCGGACTATCGACCGGACGGAAAGCCCGGAACCCTTCACACGCTGCTCCCGGACCACCCAATTGCAGAGGGCTTGCCACGCCGATTCCCGGTGCATCAAACCGAGATGTACAACGAGCCGTTTCATGTGCCGGAGCCTGATGAGGTTGTTTTCAAAGAAACCTGGGCTGCAGGAGAATGGTTTCGAAGCGGGATGGTTTGGGATATTGGAAAAGGGAAAGTCTTTTACTTTCGACCAGGGCACGAACAGTATCCGGTCTATCGACAGAAGGAGATCCGGAGAATCCTACTCAACGCAAGTCGGTGGCTTGGTAAGGGCATTCAGGATACCGTCGCTACGACGGAGGAAAGTATTCTGCAGAAAACGAACCTTGTTGCATGGTGTATCGTTCCATTTGATGCCAAAAAGCGAGGCCCTATGGCTCGGGCAAAAATGCTCTCCGATCTTGGGATTCAGCGAGTTGCTTACGATTGGCGCGCTGAACATGTGGATTCATTCGAAGATGAGATTCTTGAATATAAACGACATGGCCTTGAGTATTTCGCATTCTGGGATATACACGCCAAAGCCTTCGAACTCTTCAAAAAGCATCAACTTCACCCCCAAATCTGGAAGACCCTTACTTCGCCCGAGGGCCGAACCCAGGAAGAAAAAATTCGAGTGGCCGGTGAAGCGTTGGCACCTCTGGTTCAAGAAACGGCAGCACTCGGATCAAAGCTTGGACTCTACAATCACGGAGGGTGGGGCGGGAGGCCCGAGAATCTCGTTGCTGTTTGCCAATATCTGCGAACGCACCACCAGGCAAGCCACGTAGGCATCGTCTACAATTTCCATCATGGCCATGAGGACATCCAAGATTTCCAATCAAAGTTTTCCGATATGTTGCCGTTTCTCTTGTGCGTCAACCTTAACGGTATGAACCATAACGCAAGCCCGAAAATCCTGCCTGTGGGTGCCGGACAATTTGAACAGCAGATGGTCGAGACCATGATCGCGCAAGGCTATCGCGGGCCCGTGGGAATTCTAGGTCATATTGCGACTGAGGACGTTGCTGTAACGTTGAACAATAATCTCTCCGGGATTAGGGCACTAAGAGCAAAACTCGATTGAAATGCTTCTTTGCATGTGGCTTAGCGACGCCGCCAACTAAAGCTGCTTCAGATAGGCAACCAAATCCCGCACTTCAATAGGACTAAGAATGCCTTTCATTGACGGCATCGCCGACACCTTACTCGCGCTCCGAGAGAAAATCGAATTCTTGGGAATTACCTGAGGCTCACCAGCAGCGACGCCGAGAACGAGCTCTTCAGAATCTTCACTAATGATCACGCCGTCATAGGCGTCTCCCTCATTGGTTTCGACACTCACGGTTTGGAATCCGTCAGCAATGGATGCACTAGGATTGAGAATCGATTCAAGCAGATATCGTTGGTCTTGCTTTTGCCCAATGCCCGTGAGAACGGGCCCAACTTGCTTCCCCTGGCCGCCCGCATTGTGACATCGAACACACTGAGCCGCAACGTGGTTTCGATAAACCTCTTGGCCGCGCTTCGGATCTCCACCGATCGAGGCGTATTGATAGTCCCATTCGCTGCGCGGGCGTGACGGATTGCCCCCTCGTTCGGTCGTCATGTTGCTCACATCTAAGGCAAGTTCCGCTGCAAGGGTCCCTTCCTTGAGTGAGCGTCGATAGTTCGAGGCGATAAGCTCAGACTGGGGTCCAGGGACAACTCGTAAGAGAGCGATGAGTTGTTGCTGCTCTCGAAGTGAATAGTCTTTCATCGAAGCGTGGCGCGCCAAAAAAGCAGGCCCATCGACCTGTGCTTCGATCTCGAGTGCGGCAAGGCGTAGCGCGGGACGTTTCGAATCCATTGCAACTTTGACAGATCGCACCAATGAATCCGGATCCTCTTGTTGAATGAGTCTTAAGGCATCGAGCCGAATTTCTTCAGATTGTTTCGGATCGTTGAGCCATTGGTGAAGAACTCCGATAGGGACCTTTAGACCGTTCCTTCTAATGGCTTTGGTTAGGGTGGCCCTTAGCTCAGCATCGGTTGTCTGGAACAAGGCCATGGCGTTTTGCTGAAGCAATTGATTACCGATCTCAGGGTCTCTGGAAGAAAGGCGGCGAGCGCGTCCTTCGACTCGATCTAAGTAGGGGCGTTGATTCCAAACTCGGAGACATTCAATGGCTTCTTGTCGGAGTTCAGAGGGTAGAGCAGTATTCTGAGCGTATTGAAGCAGTCTTTGGGCATTGCTTCGGCCTCCAAGGCGAAGATTAGTGTTTAATGCTCGGCGCATGATGGGCTCGTCGTCAGCGAGATTGGAATTGTCTAAGAGCCGGGCGAGAGATGGCATCGCCTCCGGAATGGAGAAATCATCATGAATCGCTCGAACCGCTTCTCTAACGACACCGATATCGGGATCGGAAAGGAAATCGGCTACTCGAGCGGAACCGACTCGTCGAAGAGCATTGACAGCTCCCGTCCGAACCGCTCCAGAAGCATGTTCTCGAAGCGTGGCCAAATCCGTCTCAGACAGGCAACCGGCCAGGCCCATGATACCGGCATGCCTCAAGAACGGCGCCCGATTGTTGCTCGTTTTGAGCATGGTGATGAGTGCTGGGCTCAATGATGGCTCTCGGAGTTTTCCCGCAGCCAGGGCAGCATGAAATTGCACGCGGGGAAATGACGCGTTGGAGATAAGAGCAGCAAGCGAAGGGGCGGCATCGCTCAAGCGTAAATCTCCAGCGACCTTTGCGGCCTGAGCCCGGATTTCGGGATTCCTATCTCCGAACGGAAGCCTGGTCCCGAGCTGCTCCATCCCGTCAGCTTTCATTTCGCTGAGGCCCCAAAGGGCATGAATACGAGCGAGCTCCGGACGGTCATCAGATTGGGCGATCTCCAACAGGAGACTACCGGCATGAGATGCGGCAAGAGCCCCTTGAGCTCGTTGCCGAATGCGTTGGTCGGCATGTCCAAGTAACGTTGCCAATTCCTCGAGGCTCCGATGTTGGAAGCCTTCCTGAAGGAGCTGTTCAACTTCTCGCCGGACGGGCGATTCTGAGAATTCTGGATCATCAAGACGATGAATCGCTCCCTTTTCGTTCGGCTGCCATTTCCCATCCCAGTCAGCAATGTACATTGCCCCATCGGGACCGAAATTCATCGCGCTTGCCATCAACCCAAAATGAAACACATGCTCATTCGACATTTCAAATGAGGCACCTTTGGGTTCAGCACGAAAGGCCGTGATTTTCTGAACCGGAAATTGGGCGAGAAAGAAGTAGTCTTTGTAGGCGGGGGTCAAGGCTGTTCCGGGGTTAAATTTAAAACCGCCCGGTCCCACTGAGTAATTTGAAAGAGGAGGGGTAATATGGGCTGCTTGCCCTTCAAAGAAAGGAATCCACATCTTTTCGTGGATCCATGGATTGTAAAACGGCTGATCCATGGTCTTTGTCCAGCCGCGATTTCGAAATTGCCAGTTGAGACGCCAGCCAGAGTCACTTCCTTCAGTGATATAAACGAATCGCTCCCGCTCGTCTTCGATGTCTCCATCATTGTCGACAGAGAACAGGTTCCCATATTCGTCGAACGCGATTTCTTGAACATTTCTTAGTCCGTATGCGAAGACTTCCAAGTTGCTTCCATCTGGATCCATTCGAAGAACGCCACCGGTATTCGGATAGTGCAACCGATTCCCCTCAAGGGTGACGACCGAGAATCCATTGTCACCCACTGAAAAATAAAGTTTCCCCTCGGGCCCCAGCGTTAACCCATGGATATCATGACCATCATAGGCGGCATGAACTCCAAAGCCGCGAACCCGAGTGTCGTTTGGATCGGCTATTCCATCGTCATTAGCATCATGAAACCGCCATAAATCCGGGTAAACGGTGACCCAGACATCGTCCTTCCAGGGCATCACACCAGCGATCACTCCGTTGAATTCTTCATTGAAGCCCTCATAGAAGATCTGTGAGCGGTCAGCGACGTGATCGCCATCGGTGTCTTCGATGCGATAAACCCTTTCTTTCAAGGTCATCAAGTCTCTCCAATCGTGGCTACCATCTTGGTTCCGATCCTTCAACCAGGACGCAT
Source organism: uncultured Verrucomicrobiota bacterium (assembly GCA_913061285.1). GTDB lineage: Bacteria > Verrucomicrobiota > Verrucomicrobiia > Limisphaerales > AAA164-E04 > UBA2970. Next base: position 26,035 of record CAJXVR010000070.1, read on the forward strand.
TCTCAGCACTCTTTTCGGAAGACATCTTCTCCCTGAAAAAGAGCCTCAACTGAGCGATTGATTGGTTCTTCAGGTCGTCGTAGGCCCATGATTTGTGCGAGCGAATGTCAATATCCACGGTTCCTCTTCGCGACGTCTCGACCACGAAAAGTCGTCCCTTATCGTCAAAGGAAAGCGCAACGGGATTGCGCAGCAAGGGTTCTCTGGCCCATAGCTTCATCTCGAATCCATGAGGATTATCAAGAATTTGTGAAACGTCTTGAGCCTGGCTGTGAATATGTGTCAAAAGACAGCAACCAATACCAGCTAGCAAACGAAATGACATGGCGATATGCTAGGGAGACAGGCTCAAGGACTCAATACACAATCGGCTCCAAGAATTGTTCTTTTTGACCGAATGCTCGCACCGAGATTCAATCCGTAGGTATCGACAATGAAATTACTCGTTCGAATTCTCATCTTCTTCGCTGTCCTGATTGCGATCGGTGTTGCCATCGTTGTGTGGATCGGATTTCAAATCCATCGTCAAGGCCAGCACTTTTCGTCTCACCAATGGGGCCCTGAAGCTCCGGCCGAGTCTCATCCGAATGTGCCAGCTCATCCCGATTTTTCTAAGAAGGAGAACCGAGCGGCAAAAGTGCATTTTTCACGTCCTCACGGCTATTATGGCGAATCGATCGACTTGGTCTTGTCTAGTGAAGAGGATGGGGCATCGATTTGGTACACCACGGATGCCACCATTCCTGTTCCAGGATCAGTTGAGAGCGAATCGAGCGGCGAGCGATACCACGGACCGATCACGATCGGATCGAGCACTTTCATTACCGCCGTCGCTGCCGCCCCAGGCAAGGAAGTA
>CAJXVR010000071.1 GCA_913061285.1 uncultured Verrucomicrobiota bacterium
GCTGAATTCAGCCAAGGCCTCAGGCTCAACATTCTTAGGTTGGTTCTGACGCACTCTCCGACGAAGTGAGGCGTCGAGGCGCGCCACCACCGTTGCACGATCAGCCTCCGCTAATCGGTCCAGCATCATTGTGAAGAAGAGGCTCGACTGCTTAAAGCTAAGCCAGTGCCCCGTCGCCTTTGAAAGTTCCCCCATAGAAATGACCCCGTCTCCGCTACGAGAGAAGAGATTGTAGAACCGACCTCCATTGTCCAAGGCTGCCAAGGCTCCGCGGACCGTTTTATAGGGAACGAGTTTCTTCATAACACCACGTCAAAAAACTATCATTCGGAGACAGAATCACTGATGCCGCCCCAAGGCTAGAACCCCATTAATCAATGAGACCGGCGGCCCCCACCGATTCACCCAAACCTTCGACGCCTCGAGATACGAACGCACTTTATTCTAGGAATGTTGGCTGAGGATACTAGGCTTAAAGACTTAGAGTATGTTACAAATCTCCACGGCCTTTAGAAAGAGATTCGCTCGCCTAAGATGGTGTTCTTGGTGGGCGACTGCTGTTCTGACCCTATCTTTCTGCACCGCCTCCGCTGATACCCTTCCAAGCTTCCAAATCACGGATATCAAAGGCGAGACACGAACCATTGGCGAACAAGGATCAGAGACTAGCAATGTCTTTGTCTTTATCCTTAACGATTGCCCTATTTCGAATCAATACCAACCTAAGCTATCGCGGCTCGCCAGCCAATTCGGCACGAAGCAAATCAGATTCCACTTTATCCATGCTGATCCTCAGACCACCCCTCCCCTAGCTAGAAAACATGCGACAGACTTTCATATCGATTCTCCCATTTACCTGGATCCTCAACATCACCTCGTCAAACGCCTCAAAGCAACGATGACGCCTGAGGTTGTCGTCCTCGATCGTCACAATGAACTCGTCTACCAGGGTCGAATCGACAATCTCTATTTCAAACTTGGACGAAAACGATTCAAAGCGACGGAGCACAATCTAAAAGACACCCTTAAAGCAATCGTCGACGGCACTCCCATTCCCACGGCGCGGACCAAAGCGATCGGCTGCTACATTCCAACGCTCGATTCTGACTAGCGTATGCGGATTGGACAGTCTTTGTCCCACCCAGCCCCTTATTCTCCCCCTGTTCATGACAAGGGGTAGCAACAAACAGGAATGGTTTTTTCCAGCCAGCAGACCCCTTGAAAAGCGTCTCGGGACCCAATTCTTCAAAGCGATCCCCCGTTCTCCGGGTGTGTATTATCTGCGCGATGCCGCAGGCACCCCCCTCTACGTCGGTCAGTCTCAAAACCTTCACCAACGACTCAATTCATATAAGAACGCCCACCCGCGACACACATCGAAACGCATCGTCCGGCTTGTCCATGAGGTCCACCACATAACCTGGGAATGCCTTCCCAACCCTCAAGCTGCCATCATTCGCGAGAATGAACTCCTACGCCAACTCAAACCCCGCTTCAATCGAGCCAACGTTTATCCCGAAGCCTATCGCTATCTACAGCTCGAGATACGTGATCTAAAACTCGTTGTTACCGAACGGGCGACTCCGCCAAAAACGAAGCTCGTATTCGGAGCCTTCAAAGGGGCCCATCGCAAGGCACTCGCAGCCCTAGCACGTTTGGAATTCCGAATCCGAACCAAGCAACCCCACTGGTGGCAACTACCTCGACGGCTGGGCGAACCAATGCGATCGCTTTGCATCGAGTTTTCTGATAACAAGGACGCAGGGGAAGTACGTTACCGAATCTCACATTGGGTCACATTCTTTTCCGGATCATCACGACAACTCGTCGATCAATTCCTAGAGCAATGCACGCACTTTACACAGCTTTCGGAATTCGATACGGACTTCGTCGTCAGCGATCTCGAAACGATCGAACGATTCTTCATTCTGGGCCCAAGAAGAAATCAAGAACTAGCAGCCATGGCCGGGCTTGATAGCCCGGTGATTGAGGCGACGAAATTGAATGACTTACTCGTCCAAGCTCGAGAAACACCCTAGGCCCCCGAAGTAACGAGATCCAAAGTCCATCCCGGTCGGATATCATCATCGTTCACCGATGGTGATGCGCCTTGCTCAAAGTAGAGCCCAGCGAGCAATCCTACCATCCCTGCGTTATCAGTGCAAAGAGCCGGTTCAGAGAGCCTTAGGCCTATCCCTGACTTCTCACAAGCCAATTGCAAGCGCGAACGGAGCCCTCGATTGCAGGTCACCCCTCCAGAGGCTGTCACACAACGAAATCCCATTCGTCGTGTCGCTCGAATGGTTTTTGTGACTAAGACGTCGATAATCGCCTCTTGGACACTCGCACAAAGATCTCGTATCGCCTGCCCATCTTCGAGCACCGCTGGATGTTTCTCGAGGAAGTAACGCACCGAGGTCTTTAAGCCACTGAAACTAAAGTCGTCATTCCCTTCCTTCAGCATGGGGCGAGGAAACGAATACGCCTTCGGATTCCCTTCGGCCGCCAAGCGATCAACTTCCGGCCCTCCCGGATAAGGCAATCCAATTAGCTTTGCCGACTTGTCAAAACATTCCCCCGCGGCATCGTCGATCGTACCGCCAAGAATGCGATGTTTTAGGGCGCTATCCACCTGTACCAACAACGTATGCCCTCCGCTCACAATCAAGGCTACGGAGGGTTGAATCTCGTCGAAGCGAGCGGCAAGCGGCTCGCCTCCGGTCCACGAGGAATACAGATGCGCTTCATGATGATGAAGCCCCAAGAAAGGCAACTCCCTGGCAAAGGCAAATCCTTGCGCCGCACGAAAGCCAATCATCAAGGCAGGAGGAAGCCCGGGCCCACGGGTCGCGGCAACGCCGTCGATATCCTCCGGCCTCAGGCCTGATTCAGTGAATGCGGACGCGACAACCGGGGTGATGTTCTTTAGGTGCTGACGAGAGGCGATCTCGGGCACGACACCCCCATAAACCTTATGCGTCTCAATCTGAGAAGCAACGACATTGGAAACAACGACGCCATCACAGACAATCGCGACGCTTGTTTCGTCGCAGCTCGTTTCAAAGGCGAGAATATTCAAGAGGGTAATAGAAACAGCTAAGAGACGCCGTATTCGATGAATGTTATCAGCTATGGATCGACTCGAAACGTGCGGGAACCCTAGTTCCTCGCCATCTCATCGACTGAGGGCTTGCCCCGTGAGGAATAAAGTCGAATGCCCTCAAGGATATCTCGAGCTCTTTCCAATTGGGTATCTCGAGTCGCCCGCACCTTCTCTTTTTGTTCTGGCGTCAGATTAGTCAAGGCATCAACACCCCCTGGCGAGCGCTGGAGAAAAAGGGCTTCTTGATCTTCATTGCTTACTTTCACGACAATATCTGGCGTGATTCCCTTATCATGAATGATCTTTTCACTCGGAGTGTAATATTTCGCTGTGGTCAGACGCAGAGCCGAGCCATCGGGCAGCGGAAGGATGCTCTGAACAGAGCCTTTGCCAAAGGTTTGTTCGCCAACAATCACCGCCCGTCCTAAATCTTGAAGACAGCCGGCAACGATTTCAGAAGCGCTCGCGCTGCCGCGATTCACCAGGACGACCATTGGAAGATCCAAGAGAGGCGTCCTCGATCGAGCATAGCGCTCAGAACGCATCTCGCGCCGGCGACCTTGGGTAAACACCACCAATTGACCTCGCTCCAAGAACTTCTCACTCACGCCGACCGCTTGATCAAGCAGTCCTCCAGGATTACCCCGGAGGTCGAGAATCAATCCCTCCATCTTCTGCTCTGTGAGCCGATCGAGTGCTCGTTGCAAATCCTTGCTCGTCTTCTCCCCAAATTGGGTCAACCACACATAGCCCCATTTGTCTTCCCCCAGCTCGAAGTCCACCCCGCCCTTAATGTCTTTCACCGTCTGTAGCTTGATGACCGCGCGAGTCAATTTAATCTCTTTCTTCGTATCGGGACCTGGCCGAAAGATCGTCAAATTGACATCCGTGCCCGCTTTTCCCCGTAATCGTTGCACAGCCTCCTGAAGCGAAACCCGTTCTGAATTGCGTCCTTCAATCTCGACGATTCGATCCCCCGATATCACGCCTGCCCGCATCGCTGGGGTATCGGCCATCGGAGAGATTACCGTAAGATAACCATCGCGCAGCCCAACCACGATACCGACCCCCCCAAAGGCTCCTTCCGTGTCTTTGCGCAGTTCGTCGTATTTAATCGGTTCCATGAACTCGCTATGAGGATCCAATGAGCCCAGCATTCCTTTCAGAGCACTACGAATCAGGGTGGAATAGGACATCCCGTCCCCATCAACGTAATCGCCTCGAACCCGCTCCAAGACACGAGAGAATAGTTCGAGATTCTGGTAAAGATCATCCTCCGTTGCTGCTTCTGCGGAATTCCGGTAGATCAGCACGCCAAACAAAAGGTTGAGCCCCAAAACAACCGATACAGAGGAATATATTATGCGCCGTTTCATTGAATCCACTCGATAATGTCTGCAAAACCTTTGCCAAGGTAACCACTATAGCCACTGATAGCAAGATTCGGCTGAGCGGTGAACGAATGAGGGAGCCTCGGGGCTAGTCAGGAAATCGGTGGCAGGCCCTTGACAAAGACGGCATAAAAGGGCGATTTCAATCATCCTGTGAGAGCAGCCACTCTACAAACGGAAGATCAGCGGGCACCGTCACTTTCGGATTCGGCGTCGTACTCTCAACCAAGGCCACCGGCTGACCAATGGCCTCGCAAGCAGCCGTGTCATCGGTCACCTGAAGCCCATGGTCTCGCACATGGGTCATCGCCTTCACAATCACCTCGCGACGAAACACCTGAGGTGTTTGAACCGCCCAGAGTTTCGAACGGTCCACATTCGACTCGATCGTCTGATCGTCTCGCGCCATTTTAAGGGTGTCAGCCACCCGCACCGCAGCCACGCTCGCCCCCACTTCGGAGGCAGTCAAATAACACCCCCCAATAATAGCGTCCGAAACGCAAGGGCGCGCACCATCATGCACTGCGACCAGCTCCGCACTCGAATCCGTGGCAAGGATGCCATTGAGAACCGAATCCTGACGTTCTTTCCCCCCTGACACCAACTTGTAAGGCGTCTTTACTCCAATCTGATGGGCAACAGTGCGAAATTCACTCTCACGCCCATCACGAATCACCACGACAATCTCATCGACGACATCTGACCGATCAAAGCGGCGCCAGCTATGAGCCACAATGGGCTCATTCCGAGCAAGGAGAAAAAGTTTATCAATATCCCCCCCCATTCGGGTTCCCTTCCCTGCAGCGACAATAACAACCGAGTGCATACAGCAGAACTATCAGAAGAATCGATTTCTTCTAAGAAAAATCCCCATCGCCTCCACGAGACCGCCTTAGCACGCCTACTCCAGTCAACAAGACCCAATTCCCGACACCCCGCCATCAGACCAAAGTTTTTAGTTTTAAGACGTAGCCATACCTACTAGAACACAGCCATTCTATAAGCTATTAGTCACCTAAGATCCCCGGGCATATCTGCCCGCCACGTTCCACAGCCAACACGCCATCAAGGAGTCACTCGATGAATCCCCCACACATTAAATCGCCCATTCTAAGAATCCCGTTGGTGCTCTTTGCCTCGAGTTTCCTTCTCGGCACGGTGAACTTACTGAGTCAGGAACCCGGCAAGTATGCCGGCACCCACCATGACCCTTGGATTCCCAACTTTGGCCATCACAGCAATATATCGAACAACCGGATCGAATCCGTCCAAGACGGCGACTGGACCGACCCTGACACCTGGGGCGGCTCTCTGCCGGCACCCAGCACAACAACGGTAATCCGCCACAACATCACCTTCGGCACCAAGGCCGAAGTATACGACGTCGTCATTTATCCTGGAGGGGAACTAAACTTCTCTCCTTCGTCACTCAGCCAACTCACACTAGGAACCCTTCAAGTTCACGCCGCCGCCAGCCTTATCATTGGAACCCAAGCCAACCCAATGCAGGAAGACAGCCATGCTGAAATCATTTTCAAAGATCGGGCGATTGATCTGAGTATCGATCCCGCCCAATACGGAAACGGTTTAATCGCTTTCGGAACCGTTTCGATTCACGGAAGAACCGTCCCCGACACCTTCGTTCGTCTTAGCAAGGAACCAAGTCCAGGAGGGACCACTCTCAGCCTTGCCAAAGCAGCAACAAATTGGAGGATTGGAGACGAACTCGTTATTCCAGACACCAGACAGACGGATCCGAGACCAAGTCAAGGCTTCGTCTCTCAGACCGAACGAATCCAAGTCGAGTCAATAAGGCAGGACCGCCTTGCACTTAGTACAAGTCCAACCCAACACCCTCATCAAGGAGCTCGTGACGGCAACATGCAGCTAGATTTCCTCCCGCATGTGGGCAACCTAACCCGAAATGTGCGATTCCGGTCCGAGAACGAAAATGGAGTACGGGCCCACGGCATGTTCATCATGAGAGCCAATATCGATATTCGATATGCGTCATTCATCAACATGGGGCGAACAAGCGCAGCAGCCTTAGACTCCACAACCTTCGACGGAAATGGCAACCCTACCAAGATCGGTACAAACCAAGTTGCCCGATATCCGATTCACACCCATCACCTCATCGGCCCCACAGTTCCACAATCCAATGGTTTCCAATTCACCCTGATCGGGAATGTCGTCGATAACGGCCACATCCCGCGCTTAGAAAAGTGGGGAATCACTATCCACGGATCGCATGACGGACTCATTCAAGACAATATCGTCCTCAACTACACCGGCGCCAACATTGTCACCGAAGATGGGAGTGAAAGTTTCAATGTCTTTGATCATAATTTCTCGCTGATGTGCCCAGCTTTCGGCTCGCTCAACACCCATGATCGAGGAAGGGCTGGCACCGGATTCTGGTTCCGCGGACAAAACAACGCCATGCGAAACAATGTCGCTGCCGACCACGCAACTTCAGGATACAGCATCAACGCCTATCGACTCGGCAACGAATCCACCACTATTCCGGTGAGTCAAGGCAGCACGTCCAAGAAAGGCATTAATATCAACGCCCTGCCAATCCTCGAATTCGCAAACAATGAGAGCTACGGGCCAGCATTCTTTGGATTGGACCTTTGGGAAATCGGCTCAACCGGAGAAACGCTTTACGACGTTTCGCCCTCAACCATTCTCAATTTCCGCGCCTGGCACGTCCGCAGTCGCGTCATCGATTTCTACCGCTGTCACAGGATCATCATGGATGGCCTCACCATCCGTGGAGACGCCGAAATTCTCAAGAGTCGCTACGCCGCTCCCTTGGGCATCAACCTCTCGAGCACCTACCGACTCCGCAATTTTCAAGTTCGCAATGCCGATATACAAGGCATGCGAACCGGTATTTTCGTCGGCATGCGAGTCTTTCCGGATGACGTGGCTCTCGGAAGTCATTTCAATGTTTCCGCCCCTCAAGATCGGCCGGGAATCATTACCATCGAAGATTCGTACTTACGCAATTACTTTGACATCACAGTTCAAACCAGAAAGCGCGATAGTTCACCTCGAGAAACCTTGATCCGAAATGTCACCTTTGATTCCGTTGCCATGAGCGATGTTGATCGGTTCGGTCAGCAACATACAATCGGGATGAATTTCGACTTCGGGCTTGATACCCGCGCTATTGCCTCCGATCGAGTCTACGTTGAAGACTACCAGGCAATTCCGTCCAACAACTTTCAAATCTTCTATCGCGAACAAGACCCAGCCTTCATCGTCCCGCAAACCACGAACAATGGCCGAAGCCTCGGATCGCCCGAGCAAGGCCTCACGAACCTACAAAACTGGACGACATACGGCATCGCAATAGCGGGGGAACTGGCCCCTTGCTTGGACGATTTCACCTTTCCCGAAATCGACGGATTTACCTGCACCGGAAATCAAGCTCCCCCTCCGCCAATCCAAGACACGGAGCCTCCAAGCTCCCCTAGCCAGCTGATTGCCAACCAGACTTCGAACGATCACATTCAGCTCGTATGGACTTCGTCTCAGGACAACATCGGAGTCCAAGGCTACGTGGTCAAAAGCAACGGTATTGAAGTCGGAAACGTTCCCGGTAACGCATTTTCCCACAATGGGCTCGAGGCAAACACCACCTATACCTACACCGTTCTCGCTTATGATGCGGCGGACAATCTTTCTGACGAAAGCGCCGCTCTCACCGTAACGACCGAAAGCCCACAGGCGACGGGGGCACTCATCGCTCTCAATGCTCGCGACCAGTTTGGAACGCTCATACCAGCCGCCTCAATTCGAATTGGAAACTCTCTCTATCCAAGCGGCACTGAACTCCCGCTTGAATTTGAAACGACGTACCGGGTCAGAGGGGAGATTCCAGGCGTACTCGGCGCATGGCAAACGATCACGATTCATCAGAACGACACTGAGATCGATTCTCTCTTTCATACAACAAGTTCGGCTGCCAAAGATCAGCATGGCGTCGAAGTTGACGGGGGCGCCATTCGGGTTTCAGGCATCACACACCCTATCGACTCCTACACCGGAGCGACTCTTAGTCTACCGCTCGGTGCCCGAGTCAACATCCGTGGTGAGCGACAGGGCATACTGGGCAGCTGGAACTCAGCGATCGTCACCGAGGCGCTGACTGACATCGGCAGCCGATTCCATACTTTCGACAGTAGCACCCGCGATCAGCACAATACTCATGTCAACGGGCGAATCCGTATTTCCAGCTTTGCGGGAACCGTTGATACCCGTGCCGGCTCACACTTTAGCCTACCGCTTGGAGCCAAAGTGAACATTCGCGCAGAACAAGAAAGTATCCGAGGGCCGTGGCATTCGGTCGAGATTGCCCCCGATCTCGTGGCGCTTGCGCCGCTATTCTGGACGAGCGATTCGAGCACAAGGGATCAGTTCGAAACTCCAATCACGGACGGCCGACTAAGGATCTCCGGATACTATCAAGTCGTGCCGACGGGGCTCGGTTCGAGCCTCAGTTTACCTCGAGGAACTAGTGTTAAGATAAGACCCGAACGAAGCGGTCTTCGGGGAGCATGGCGCTCCATTGTCTTCGATAGCGGCCTTGACACGATCGGGCAACAGTTTCAAACCGTAGATACCGTGATCGTGGACGCCTTAACAGAAGCCATCCTTGATGGAGCCCTAACGATCAGTAGCTACCAAGCAGGAAGTATTAACAGCGGCGAAGCAATCACGCTGCCCCAGGGCCTTAGTGGTAAGATTCGAGCGACTGTTGCCGGCGAACGAGGCCAATGGAATGACTTCAGTATCGCTCGGGACTCGAAAATCCTGGTTGTTCTTCACTAGGACAAGCGCGAAACCAGGCGGTAATCATAGAGCAAGATTACGGCAAAACCGCATAGCAAGCCGTAAATGATCCTAGGGAATCCGTAGGTCCAGGAGGAAGCGCTGATGTTTGAGCTCCAGGTTGCTTTTTCAACGATCCAAACACCTTCACTAGTCAGCCCCATCCCTGATTCAATGTTACGAATCTTACGAAGCAATGATAGATGCATTTCCAAAGCGTCCTCTGCCAACCGTTCAAACACGCGGCACTCATTCACCTTTGATGAAAAATTGAGGAACTCAAGTTCCCATGACTGGATTATACTCTGTAGACTACGCTCTTGATGTTTAAGGCGACTCCATTCAGTTTCCAATTCGAATGGGGCGTCTCGAACAACCCTATTCAAATGAGTTGCCAACCTTTGATACGATTCCAGTGTGCCCTTCAATTCATCTCCCTGAAAAACCTTCTCGAGTTCGTACTCTTTCAGACCTTGCCTCGCGATGACAACCTCTTCCAGGAGGTAGATACTTGGAACGGAAAGGAGCTGGTCCAAAGTGGGCACATCACCGAAACTCTTAATTAACTCGAGATCAGATGATAGTTTCGCATTCATGCGGATGAGTCGTGCGAGGTCAGCATGGCTCTCCTCGAGCCGTGCCGTTAGTAGACTCCTCCGTTGTTCTGCCGGCACCACAAGATTTGAACGCTTGCGAAACTCAATCAATGCAGAATCGGCCTGTTTGAGATCTCGCTTACTCGCTTCAGCTTGCTTCTTAACAACCTCAAGAACATGCTGGCTCCGTCGTTCACCTCGGTCGGCAGAATTTGCGACTAGCTCTTCACTTACCCAGTTCACCAAGTCCAGAGCCATGTCCCTGTCACTGTATTCGAGCCTAATATCTAACAAGTACGTTCCTTCGCGGAGGCTCGCCTCCACACGTCTAGAAAGACCTCTTGCGAGCCGATCAACACTATGTATCCCGGCATTCGGCCCAGCAAACGACTCTTGATCAACGAGGCCGTTCTTCAGGATCACGTTACGCATGAAGTGAGTCGTCGCAATCGAATCCACAAACGTCTTCAAACGCGTCGATCGGTCATTTTGAGATTCACCGAGTTCATCACTATCAAAGAGTTCCCTTGGATCGATTTGAAGGGTCGCCGTAGCGGAATACTGCTCGATGATGGGATCGTATTGCCCCACAAGATACCCGGAAAGGCCCGTTAATAGAATAAACATCAGACGCTGCCACCAGAAGCGCCCTTCGGTCGTCACCGCGGTTCTTTGATCTTGATCTTTCAAATCGTGCCTCCTTCTGTTGAAACGTTCACTATCGGTTCCAGCGCGATTCGTTGTAAGACTCATTCATCCTCATTCATCAAACGAAACCTCTCCCACCCCCACACTCCGCAAAATCCCACAAGCAGCCCAAAAATTGCGCCAAGAACACTCTTTCCATGGGAATCCGGGGTAATGTCGGCAGCCCTATGGGACTCCTCGACAATCGACAAGACTTCCTGCGCGCGCCCTGAATGCAAATCGAACTCCCGAATTCGACCGAGCACAGATTCCCGAACTTCTTTCGTCGCTTCGAACTCACCACGAAGAAAATCGAATTCAACGGTCAACTGAGACAAATCAAAGAGTTCTTTGTTCGTTTTATCCATCATGTCGCGAACCCGCCGTTCATCGGTTTTCAAGCGTTCAAGTTTCAATTCGATGGATACGGGCGCGCGTCGCATTGCATCCTGAAGCCGGGATTCTAAATGCTCTAGAACATCATCATCCGATTCCAAGGCGCGCCGTTCAAGTTCAGGAAGCAAGCTTCTCGATTCCAAATGGCTTTCAATCAGTCCTTGAATTCGCTTCACCTTTTCCAACTCCTGAATGCTCGCTAGCGTTCCCAAAGCCTCAACTGCTGGGTTTTCACCTAAATTCTCGATCAATGACAAATCATCGTGAGCCTTTGCAATTTCGAGCATCACAGGCACAAGCGTTTCCTGCAATTGAGTTAACCTGCTCTTAAGAAATGCCTCCCGTTCCCTTGGCTCCAAGGCCAAGCCAGTGGACTTGCGGAATTCAGCCAGGGCAGTGGCGGAACTTATTTGCTTCCTTTTGAGACGGTCAGCCTCTTCCGTTAATAGGGCGAGAGAAAGCTTTTGCCGTGACAGCTGCCGCTCCCCATTCTGCTTGATAAAGCCCGCAGCAATCCAATTCACAAGATCCCTCGCAAGACCCGCATTGGTAGCAAACACCGATATATCGAAGAGATGAGTCCCGGCACGGGCGCTAACAGTCACCATTGACGCGAGCATTCGAGAATAGCGATCCAGGGAACCTTCCGGATCGAGTTCGGACAACGTCGTCGCACCGACAAATTCTGCCTGATTCACAAGATCGTGATCAATAATGACCTGTCGCATCAATCGGGTGTTGGCCAGCGAATCTACCATCGTATTCAACCTGGCCGTCCAAAAGTCGTTACTAGCATCCGTTTCTTGAGGGCCACCGCCAACAAACCCCTCAGGCGCGAATTCAACCAGCATCGTCACCTTCGCTCGATAACGTTCCGGAGACGGCTCTGAATAGTTGACGCCAAAACCAATGGCACCAGCAACCAGAATCAACAATATTTGTGCTCTCCCAAATCCAGTTTTCTTTTCCTCTTTCATAAGGGTCTCTAAGGACCATCCAATCCTACCTTAATCTTCATAAATACTCTAATGACCACTACGAGATGTAACGGCTATAGAAAAGGCTGATCCGAATCTAGGAACCTAAAGATGACCAGCATCGATGCAATATAACCCTATAGAGCAAGAGTCGCCGCCCCCCTTCAGCCGAGCCCAGTCAGTCTGACAGAACTCAGAAGACGGCATTGCCAAACCCGATCTTCTGGCCCAAGCTCGGCACGTAAGAAATGACACATCGAATTCCCAAGAACGGTTCTATAGCCATAGTCTACCTCCTTGCCCACTTCCAAGGAATACTCCCCGCATGTCAGGCAGCCAACATCACTTCGTCCATTGAGAGATCAATTCAACGGCGGGTCGACTTTGGCTATAATCCCGGGATCGTCATCGGAATTGTCGACGAAACGGGACGTGACTTCTACGCCTACGGACAGACTAGACTAGGAAGCAACGAACCCCCCACCGATCAAACGCTGTATGAAATCGGTTCAATTTCCAAAGTCTTCACGGCAACACTCCTCGCACAATTAGTCGAGAGCGGCGAACTAGCCTACTCTGATACGGTCGACTCGCTCCTCCCTGAGAATGTCACCGTACCGACCCGACAACAGCGCTCCATTACCCTGGAACACCTAGCCACCCATGCCTCGGGCCTGCCGAACAATCCCCCGAGCGTCATCGAAAACCGCCCCGACAACCCCTTCTCTCCGTATCCACCAGAGAAACTCCACGCCTTTCTCAACAGCTACCAGCTCACCCGCAATCCAGGAACAGAATACGAGTATTCAAACCTCGGGATGGGGCTCCTTGGCTACGCCCTTTCACTGAAGTCAGAAACCTCCTATGAAGTGGCCCTTACCGACCGCCTGCTTAAACCCCTAGGCCTCTTGGACACGATCCTAAGCCCTTCTTCTGAACAAGGCCTCCGCCGAGCCCAAGGCTACAATGGGGTTGTTGCCAGGCCTGAGTTCAAGATGGACACCTTAGCAGGAGCAGGAGAAATCCTTTCAACCGTTGCCGATATGTTGACCTTCTTGGAGTATCAACTTGAACTTCGTCAGACCAGCCTCAGGCCTGGACTCGAGGCAACGCGCGAGAGACGCTTTGCTACAGGCACTCCTGGACAAGACATGGGACTAGGCTGGATTATCACTCAGGCTGGCAGCGACACGCTTCGTTTTCACGACGGAGCCACCATGGGGCACAATTCGTTCGCCGGCTTCAGCACTCAATTGAAGCGAGGTGTCGTGGTCTTTTCCAATGCTCGGATCAACCAGTATTCAAGCGTGCAGGACATTGGTCTCAAAGCGCTGATACCAGAATACCCACTAAACCCGATCCGCCGTCCCTTTTCAGTCTCCGAGACCGAAATGGCAAGCTATGTAGGTCGCTACGAAAGCTCTGCCGGCGATGCCTTTCACTTCGAGGAAGTCCATCAACAACTCAAAGTGACTTACTCAGAAGATCTCGGCATCGGATTCACAATCTATCCAACCGGAGCAGACAGATTCCAACTTTACGAACTGGGAATCACCGCGAGCGCTCACTTCCTTCGCAATGACACAGGGGACATCAGTGGCATGGAATGGTCCCAAGGAGAAGCGACAACCTCGTACACGCGCATCACCGAGCCGCCAACGCTTGCAATAGTAACAGGCCCCAATGGAATCGAGCTCGTTGCTCAAGGGACAACGGGACGTTCCGTCACGATCGAACAATCAAGCGACCTGCAACTCTGGCTCCCCTTTGCCACAACAAGCATCGATTCCTCTTCGATCCCCCTCGCGCACACGGATGTCGGGCAACGATTCTTCCGCATCCAACAATAAATCTGACAATCTAGATGATCGCCCCTCGTCAACAAGCCCTCCACGAGAGACTTGATTCGACAACGGGCATGGCCTGTGAATTGAAGACGCAAAATAAGGACCCTAATAAGCGACCAGTATTAGATCTCCTGAAAGATTGAGAGACTTGCTCTGCCCCAAGAGATTGCTCTCGCGGTTTTAGATATCCCTCCGTAATCTCTAGTGATGATTCAAGCGAGCTTCAAACTGCCCCACTTTCTCACTGCGATCGCCTATCTATTCACGGCGCTCACGGCTCTTCAGGCCGGTCCGGACGCTCGCAGCCCAACAGAAGGAACGCATCACAGCTCAGCTTTCAAGCTGGCAGATCAAAACAAGAAGTCGTTTTCGTTTACCTTCCCGCGATCTTCCGCAACGGTCTTTCTAGTGTTCCAGCAAAGTGACGCGCCACTCGCGAAAAAATGGAAGCGCGAGTTGCAATCATCGACCAAGAGTCGTCCAGAGATCAAAACCGTGGCAAGTCTCGGCCTCTTGCCTCCGTCCTTCGAATCTACCATCAGCTCACGCATTGCCCGATCAACCAAAGAACCCGTGCTGCTCGATTGGGACGGGGTGTTTCCTGCTCCGAGAGCTCGTTCGCTGCTGATTCGGATCGTAAGCCCATGCGGAAGTTTCACTGACATCACGACAGGCAGAGATATGAAGCGCGATGTCGCCAAGGTTGTCTCACAAGTTGAGTCCACCTCCAAATCTCGCGATTGCAAGTATTGCAAATACAAGCGGTTCTAGCCGTCAGCTCTTCGCTTCAAGCTTACTTTGCCCCCATTGTATCTACCGCTCTGACTGCACGACACGAAAGACCAGTCAGTAGAAGAGCGATCTGTTTCGGCCACGATCTAGATCGGCACCGAACCAAAGAGAAAGGGAAACGGCCAATGTGCCACTAGTGTTGGGCTCATCCTCGGGCCCTTACTCTATTCGGGTTCGCTCCCAAGTGAATCACCGCAGGCATTCCCCAAGGCTTGTATGAATCAATCAAACAATCGAATTCTCGAGACTCGTTCGCGCCGGAACCATACACCTCCTAGCGCAAGCAACAGGGTCACGACACCATACAGCTCAGGTTCCGGCACAACCGTCATGGCAACAATTTGCAAGCTATCGGCATTCGCACCAGCCCCCCACGTCCAGGTATATGTCCCTTCAGTAATTCCTAGCGAATCGAAAGAACTGTTCAGCCAGGTATTCATGAAGGAGAGCTGTTCGCCAGAAGTATAGCCC
Source organism: uncultured Verrucomicrobiota bacterium (assembly GCA_913061285.1). GTDB lineage: Bacteria > Verrucomicrobiota > Verrucomicrobiia > Limisphaerales > AAA164-E04 > UBA2970. The sequence goes on from CAJXVR010000071.1 coordinate 15,103, forward strand.
GAGCGCAATCGAATGTGATTCGCAGCACCGTGTATGTTTACCCGATCGCCAGTCCCCGAGTTGGGAATTCTAAATGATCCCCCAGTGCCAAAAGAACTTGGTCCAGAAACGCCGTTGTAGAGTTGAATAAGGTCTCCATCGAGCGCGCCTACCGCAAGGTACCCGATTCCCGGTTGAATCCCTTCCGTAGAATCGTTACCACCGCCGAGCGTCAAGCCTGCCAGATTCACGGTCCCCGACCCACTCGCCACAACATCATTACCTGATTCGGTGAGTAGGATCGACACGCCTGCTTCCGCCTGACAGACGATCAGAAATGTTAGAAAAAATAGCTTACAGCGATTCATTTTACTCGACTCCTTAGTTTTCATTTAAGTGGAATCCCAGAATCCGATCGAGAGGTTCGACCTCAGCGTCGACACTCGAATCAATAAATCAAAGCGCGATCTGGTGTTCAGGCCGAGACAGTATCGTGCTCAGAGAAGCGGCACAATTGGCGTATTCACGTCATAGGCTCGGGAGGGAAAATATTGTTCGTAGAATAGAGAGTTCCTCTCCCTCACGATGCTTGAGCGAATTCGGCACAAAGACCGTCTCGCTGATCAACAAATGAGTGGCTCAAATTCGCTCCCAACGAAAAGTAAGCATTGCTCAATGCTCACATGGATCAGCAAACTTACGCTGTTAAAAATCGGAAGCATGTTGTTAGTTACAACCCGCTTAGCAAGAACCATCTCCACCATGAAAGATCGATCAACGCGATGAGAAACCACCATCCACAAAACCGAGACTTCCCAATCAATTCACGCCCCCACATCGGGCTGATGCTCATTGCGACGATTTTTCTTGCGGCCAAGCTTTACGCCACCTCACCAGAAAGCCGCCCCCGCGTCGTGTTGGTTAAGCCGATAATCGTGTGCAATGATGATGGGAGTGAGCCAGCAGCATTTGCGCTCCCAAAAACCCTAGTCGATCAAGTCTACACGACGGCAGGGCTCGAATTTCTCTATCTGGAGCCCACTCATTGGCGCTTCGGAAAAGCCCGTCGTGGTGAGGTCAATCTCGACCAGATCGTCGTCGAAGGGACAAAACAGAACGTCATCTGTCCAGACAAACGCATCGTTACCCTGATCTTCGTTTCTGCGGTTGACGGAAACCCAGGGCCCCTCGGGCGAGGCATGCAGAACGGCAATATCTGCTTCGTCACACTAGGCGCTGAAGGCAAGAATACGAAGCGCGACCTTCAAGCCTTTGTTGTCGCCCACGAAATTGGTCACTGCCTCAACCTCAAGCATGTGGTTGACGATCCAGCAGTCCCAAATGAAGCCCCTAATCTTCAGGGAGATGGACCCTTTGCCGAGCGCTTGCGCGCTTCTAGTCTTCATCCGACTCAAGCCGCCACCATCCTTCGCAGCCCACTGGTCTTGAATAGACTACAATTCCAAACGATCCAAGAAGGACGGCGTCTGATCACCGATGAATCTTGGGAGCCTTACATCAAGGGAGCATCAGATGATATGCTCCGTTTTTCAATCGGTATGAAGGCCCACGAGCCCCTTCCATCCCCAAATAAGGAACGGAATGACTTCGCCGCTAAGAAATATTCGGAAAAACTTCTCACGTTCACCAAAGAAGAAAAATCGTCGCTCACGAGCCTCGTCGAAGAGCTTGACGAACTAACCCATGCTCACTGGCCCGCCGTCTCTCGCCTCCCCTGGCATTTCATCAAAGTCGACCGGACCTTCTGTGCCGGAATGGCCCATACACGAGGTCTGGCGATCATCTTGTCTCAAGCCTACTTAGAGCGCATTCGAGAAGACAGAGTCTTCGGCCTCACCCTTTTACTTCACGAAAAGCTCCACGTGATCCAACGACTTAACCCCTCCTCCTTTGCGTCACTCTATGCCAACTATGGATTTGAACGAATCACTCTAGCGAACGGTGAACTCCAGCGTTTCAACCTGGCACAGAATCCTGACGGACTAAGACTAAACTGGGCCCCTCGATTCGGAACATCTCCCTCCATTGACCTCACGCTCCTATCACCGTCCGACAGCGGCACATTTTCCTTCAACAACGAATTTCGGCAGCTAGACCGCCGGCAAGACGGCACCTATTCGATTGGCGCCATTCAAAACAAAGGAAAGCAAATTCAGGACTGGATTAAGGAGTTTCCAATTCGAACTGGCCATGATCATCCCAATGAAATTAGCGCCTATTTAGCGAGCACAATTCTTGAAGAAGACCATCTAAAAACGGAACCAAAGTCCTTCACCCAGAAGCAGCGAACCCGACTAGATGAAACACGCCAGGCCCTTAATCACATCCTCAGAATTGTTCACGACTAATCCCCCCCCATAAACGAAACGAGGGGGACGCCTAAGCGTACCCCCGCGGATCCCCACCCCAACAATCAATTAATCGAGCGAAATACCAAGACGAACTTCCGTCTCATCCACTGAGAGAGAACGAATGGAAACCCCCTCACGATCGCTCTTAAGTCGATAGAACCCGTTCGATGCACCACTTGGAGCGGTTTTCAACTCCTGAGTCTCCGCGTCGAAGCTTGCCGAGGCAGGCCGGAACGCACCATCGGCATCAGCAGCGCTCTCGACAAGCAAAGTGATACTCGGATCATTCGGCGATCCCTTAACGGGCCTGTTCAAATAGGGAAACGTTTCACCAAACATCTTGGCTGTCACTAAGGCTCCATCCGTAAAGGGCAAAGACTTGTTCGGAGCGTCTTCTTCTGGGAGAAGAACCCCCATCACAACTCTCAGAGCCACATCGACCACATCATCGCCCAATCGGCGTCCATTTGGAAATCCGGCATTGTCACCAGCAATAACCCCAAGGTGATGCTGCTCACTCGCCGGAACTGCAGGAATCGAAGTATTCAGTCGAACGACCTCCGCCACGGACCCATCTTGATTCAGGCCTTCGACCCCGGTAAGAAAGACCGCGACCAAATCATTGCGAGGGAATGCCGTTGGGGCTTTCACTCCCGCTTCACCAAACAGAAGTTCTAAGATGGCAGGCAAAGTTGGATGCGTCACGTAGTCTAAGAACTGACCGTCACCCGATGGCACACTCCCATTCCACTTGTCTTTGTCTCTTAGTCCAATCACGACTTCATTGACCAAGGGCATTCCGAGACGAGATACCTGGGTAAAACTAGGGATTGGCACACCACCGCCTGAAACCGTCACCTGGGGAACACTCGCAGTGGTCCACGCCCCAATGACTGGATTCCCTGCGGCTCCGATGAGGCAAGATTTGGGAATTTCGAGAACTAGGGCCGTGACATTCTTATTTCGCAGACTGTCCTTGTTCGCATCTTCTGGCCCCAAAGGACTCGTGCTAATGTTTACGAGGTCAAACGTTTCTCCAAGATTGACGACAAAGGGATCGTTCCGTTGCCCAACGAAAAGACGGCCGGGTGTCTCACAGCCGGGAATCTTGATTTCATAGACGTAGGAGCCAGCATATTCGTCATAATTGGGAATTGATTTTTCCCCAATGAAATCGACGGGCTTCTCGAAGAGACTCTCATCGTTAGCCGCGTTGACCACCAGCTCGGCTTGATTTCCTTGAACCAAGCTAAGGGTGTAGTTTTCAATCACGTTGAGTGCGGCCGTATTTCCCGCCCCGATTGGCCCAACATTAATGACCGGAACAGCCACCGACTTCGTATCCCCTTCGGGCCCGATCGCGAGAGCAATATCCTTGGAGTTGTTCTGAAATTGAAATCGAAAGGTCAGATCCTCCATCGCATCCCCATTGTTATCGATATGAATATCGTAACGAGCATCCTCATCCATCATGTAGTAATTCGGACCGGCACCCCCTTCTTGAAGCGGTTGATAAGTCGCAATGATCGTAACGAACTCTTCTCGCCCTTCTTCATAGCTATTGAAGATGTAAAAATCAGCGCCATCTATCTTGGGCGCTTTTGTGATCTCGGGTGCTTCCCGATGACTTGAGCCAAGAACGGCAAGGCCTCCGAGGCAAACCGTGCTGATGCCAGCAATGATGGATTTAGTGATGCAGTGTTGTTTCATAGTATTTAACGATTTGTGCTTTCATTAACACACTACGAACAGACCGCGCGATCGGATGCATCCCGGATGCAAAAAAATGTGCTCGCACCGTTTTCGTTGCCCTGGATGCATCCAAACGCTTCTCCTGAGCGTTTAGCACACGGAGAGAAACGATGCCCGAGAGGATTTCCATATTGCCGTCTATCCGATTCTTCGCTACCACGTTGCAGGTCTTGTCACAAACCGAACCGATTCCCCCCTTGAACCAGGGGTTCGGATCGCTGGATCAATCAAGTCAACCCATGGTCGAGGAACAACAGAACGAGGCCGAAGAAGACATCGCGCTTCTTGCAGCGATTGCCCGCGGCGATCGCGAGGCGTTCTCGCGCTTCTATGATCGGTTTTCTCGGCCCTTATACACCTTAGCCCTGGCGATTCTTCACACCCAGGCCGAAGCGGAAGATGCGCTACAAGAAGTCATGACCAAAGTTTGGAGCAAAGCCCAAGCCTATCGCCCCAAAGCCGGAAAGCCACTCAGCTGGGTGATGACCTTGATGCGCAATCACGCGATTGACCGACTCCGATCCCTAAAGAGAGCTCAGGAAATCAAAGAAGAGGCTCTCAAGAACGACGTTCTACGCCCTACGGAAAGCGATACGCAAAAGGAAACCGAGCGCAACGACCTGGCGAAGAATATTCGCGCGACACTTGCCGCTCTTCCCGACGATCAGCGAAAAGCGCTCGAACTTGCCTATTTCCGTGGCTTGACCCATTCGGAAATTGCCACCACTTTAAATCAGCCGATCGGAACCATCAAAGCACGTATTCGGCGAGGAATGCAGCGAATGCGTGCGGCACTGTCCGAGCTGTCGTCCATTACCTAGCCTCGTGAAGCACGAACCGACAGAAGAAGATGCGATCCTCAACGCCCTCGGGGCGTTAACCGAAGATGAACGTCTCGAGTTCGAGCAGCAAATGGCGAACGCCAGTCCTGAACTCGAATCCTTGTCTGGCGAATATCAGAATCTCGCCGCCCTAATTGGCAGTCATGGCCCTCAAGAGGCGATCCCGGCAGAAGGCCTGAAGGAGGCGATTCTCAAGAAAGCGTTCGAAAGCACGGTTGAGTCAGAAGGGTTCACCTTTATTGGAACACAGGACGTTCACGATTGGCAGCCACTTCCGGTACCCGGTGCATTTGTCAAACTATTGTCCATGGATCAGGAACGAGGTTATGCCGTGGTCTTGGGCAAACTTGACCCCGGAACCCGGTATCCCGCTCATACTCACATTCATGGTGAAGAAATCTATATGCTGACAGGAGACTTGCACATCGGTGAGCGCCGCATGGAGGCTGGAGACTTTCATCATGCCGCTGCCGGAACGCGTCACGACGTCAACTGGTCTGAGACGGGCTGCACCTTGATGGCCGTCATTTCCCTGGAAGACCTGCAAGCTCAATTCGCGGCTGCAGGCGCCTCACCTTCAGCTTGACGAGAAAGCACCATAGCTTAGCACCAAGCCGCTATTTTTCCTCCAGTGCCGCACCTTCCCGTTCTTGCAAGGAAGTCAAAACGCCTGGCTTGTAGTACCGAGCATAGAAGGCCGGGTCAAGATGGGTGACCTGAAAACCCATAATTGTTCGAAAAGGCGCCAAATGGGCGGGAAATCTTCCGTATCGACGCCACACATAACGACAATAAGCCTTGGTTGCTGCGATCGCTTTCTCCGACGGCGGCGCGACCTTCATGGAAGCTTCCTCAGGCTGAAGGAGTGACGAATTCCAACGGAGTGGCCGAAACCCCTCAGACCGTTTGAATTTCAAATCAACAACCGCCTGCACCGCCTCATCCATGTCTCGAAAATAGGGCGGACAATAGCTTCGCAACAACACCTGTTCGCCAACCTCTAAGCCAAGTGGATACGGCACCACGGGATCTTTCTTCATTAGTCGCAGAGCGGTTCGGATGATTGGGCCACAGCCAAGATAGTCGCTGGCCGGGAGAGACCCCATTCGGAATCCAAGCGCCTCAAACCACGCATACTCATGATTGGCAAAATTCGGATACCCACCCAGTCCTAAGGCCTCTGTCGCTAAGGCTAGATTCTGAAGCATCATTCCTTGTTCAATCGCAACAAACTCCGAGACAAGGGTTTCGATATGACGAATGGTCACCATCTTCCCAAGGCGAGGATCATCATCCAGGTGCCCCCCTTTGCTCCGAGCAAATGACGTCAAACCTGCTGGCAAAAAACTCCGCCGTTCATCAACCGCGAAAACCCCAGTCGATTCATTGAAAATTTCGAGAAGCCCATTAATGTAGAGAATGGTGAGATCATTGATGGGTAGAAAATAGCTCGTCCCAGCCGCTTGTGCCGCCCATCGGTTGATATTGATGTTCTCAATCGGATTGCTCGAAGGCGATCGTCGTTGATCCAAAAACTGCGTACGCATCCGACGGTAGACCTCGAGAAGCTGTCCGGAATTCCCGAGCTCAACGATTTCTTGCATCTCACGAGTTTCAAAATCGCGAGACCGCTTCACAAGACTGCATCCGGAATCATTGATCACCGCCAGGGCAACCGATTGAATCCCATCACCACTCGCGATCGTTCGCCCATGAAGGCCGGTCATAATAGCTCCCCCTTCGCTCGGACCATAGGAAAGATCGCCCAAGGCATTCCCCGTGAGTCCACAGGCGGCGTAGGCCAAGACAGCTTCCTCCGTTTCACTCAAGGGCGTCGGAGATCGACGACTTTTATATGCCAAGGGTCCAGAAGGAATCTCCATACCCAAACCAAATCGACGCGAACGACGTGACCGAATAGACGCCAAGAGAGTTTGTGCTTCTGAGGAAAGATTGTTCATGACTAATTGCTCCTCCCCCTATACAAGTTGGTTTACGCATAAAGAATCAAGTCTCATCTGCCAGCCCTTCTCGCAAGTGCCACAGCACGTCATGATACACCCTGGAAAAACGTTCGTTGGTTTCACAAAACATCTCATCATCGTCCTTTTGGCCCATCACGCGATTCAAACCATTGCGTTTGGAGAGATCATCCAGCTACGACCCGTCGCCGATGCAGCCCTTTTCGAACAATCCCCAGAAGCCAACCAAGGCGGTAACGATACCCTTCCTGCTGGTAGCACTGCCAAAGGAGCACGTGCCCGTGCGGTTTTTCATTTCGATCTCACCGATATCCCACAAGACGCAAAGATCATCGCAGCTCAGCTTTTGATCGAGGTGACAAAGTCACCCATCGGTGGCGGTACAGGATCTCTTTTCGGTCTACACCGAGTGCTCCAAGCTTGGACTGAAGGCACGAAAACAGGAAATATTGGTAAGAAGGCCGACACCGGCGTGACCTGGCTTGCCGCGACAAGTCCTGCTCCTCTCTGGGAAACGGCGGGCGGAGACTATGCGTCAGAGCCCAGCGCGACCCTGCACCTGGATGAACCGAATAGGTATCGCTTCGAAAGCAGCGATCAACTGATTTCCGATCTTGAGACGTGGCATCAGAATCTATCTCTGAATGCCGGGTGGATCCTGATAAGCAGCGACGAAGGCACCAAAGGGACGGCACGGCGTATCGGAGCACGGGAACATACCACAGCCTTTCCTCTCCTGGAGATCGAGTACACGCTCTCACCGGTCCCGATACAAGCCCTGCAACTCGAAATGTCTCACCCCCTGGAAACGAACGAAGTGACCCTGACCTTAACAGGAACCGAAGACTCGTGCTACATTATCGAGTCGTCCTCAGACCTACAGGCCTGGACTCGGCTCACGGAGATTCAAATGCCAAGCGACGCTAAACAGGTAGAATTTCAAGACTTGTCTCTCTCCGACACCCCAGTTCGATTCTACCGCAGCAAAGCCCTCCAGACTCAAACCATGGCTCACGTCACATCCGTGCATGTCTCTAATATCGCCGATCAATACACTTTCTCCGTCGAAGTTGAAAGCCCAGACCTTGGCTGTGAACAGTATGCCGATTGGTGGGAAGTGTTGACGGAATCAGGCGACCTTCTCTATCGGCGCATCCTTACCCATAGTCATGTCGATGAGCAGCCCTTCAGCCGGCAGGGTGGGCCCGTTCAATTAAGCGATACCACGCCGATCATCATTCGCGCCCACATGAATACGGTAGGGTACGGTGGCATGGCATATCGAGGTACAATTGCGAACGGGCTAAGTCCTGTCGCACTCGACCGTACCTTCGCTCAAGCCCTTGAGATGATGGCTCCGCTACCCTCCGGTTGCGGTTTCTAGATCGGCTCAAGCTAATATCGTCCGCGAAGCACTTCCATTTCGATGCCACCCTTTCGAACTTGGTCGATCAGCTGAAAGTAATGGGCCGCGTCGTCAGAAAAGACTTCCGCACAACGTTCGAGAAACTCAACCACCAACACACCCTCCCCCTTCAGCCAGAGGTAATAGGCCAAACTTAATTCGGGTCTAAATCTCCTGGTATCATAACGTCGAGGGAATTGAATCGACTTCAGCAGATGCTCAGCAGCCTCTTCGTGGCGTCCAAGATTCAAGAGCGCAATGCCTCGAATCACATTTCCATGATTCAAGCTCTCTAGATATAGCCCTGAATCGCCTTCCACCCGCACCAAGCGTTGAGCATAGCCAGCGGCCGTTTCCCATTCTTCGGCCGCTAGGGCAGCAGCGGCCAATGAATCCAACAATGTTCCCTTAGTCAGACTCGAAGACACCTCATAGGCCTGCTCAAATAGAGCCAAAGCCCGTTGACCTACCTTGACTCGAGCATCCTCCGTATCTCTCACTTGATACAATGACTTGTTGAGATAGAAACCCGCCAATCGAATCGCCCACAGTGGATTGTCAGGATCCTGGAGCATCGCTTCCTCGCAAGCTCGCCTCAATGCTTCAGATTCACCGAGCCTTAAGTAGTGCAGAGCATTTTCAAGAATCGTCAGATTGCCCGGACTTTCTTCAAGATGACGAATCCAGATCGATTTTCTTTTGATCCTAGTTTCTGAGCCGAACCGAATTGATGCCGGCAACATCCCTGTTTGATGAAATTCGGATTCGGGAGCGTTCACCATCAGCCATGTGACATGGATAGTGGCTTTCTCCGGCTCCACTTGATCAGGGAAACCCAGCGGGTTTCTCATCGAATAATAACCGATCAATGGCACCCGAGCACCGATATCGTCAGGCCGGGACACGAGGAGTCGCTCCAATCGTTCCACCTCCTCGCTCCCCAAGCTTCGTCCATAGAAAAGCATACTGGCAATCGACTGGCCTTGGAGCGCTGTGCCTTCACAGGCTAATCCGAATAGAACCACAATGACACCGTGGAGAATCCCGAACCGTCGAGAGCTTAGATAGAACGCAGTCATCCTTTCAGTTCCAGATCTTCGAGCCGAGATAGAGTCCAAAATCTGGCATAATCTCATTTTCAACTGACCACACGTAATCATCAAACCGTTGTCTCTCAAGTTCGTAGCGGGTGGGACAATCACGTAGAAATGCTAGAACGGCCGCACGACGCCCCTGATTTAGAAGCGCTTTAGCGAGCCTCAAATCAGGCGCTGGAACGTCAGAGCTGAGCCCTGTAGGAAAGTCGATTGACGCGAGAAGATGCTCTTCAGCCTTGTCGAAATCTTCGCGAACGAGCGCAATTCGTCCGAGGAAAAGGTGCCCTATTAACCAATTCTCACGAAACAATGGACTCCGCGAATTCGTCTCGGTCAGCTGCAGGGCGAAGTCTGCGGCGGCCTCAAGGTCTCCAGCAAGGAAGGCGGCATCCGTCACCTTCCTCAGCAAGAGCGATGCATGCGCCGGTGGGCTCAACGCATAGCCTTCTCGAATATTCTCATAGATTTCTAAAACATTCTCACGTTCCTTTTTCAAACTTCGAGTTCTCCCCTCGCCCCTTATAAGCACACCGGCCATCAAGACATACCATTCCGGGTTTTTAGGATCCTCCTGCTGTGCTCGCGAAAGGATTTCCAATTGGAGCTCCCGATCCTCATGGGAAAGAAAAGCCAGCGCATGGCGAATATGCTTTCGCTCCATTGGTTCTTTCTGAAGATGGTTTAACCATAAGGCCTTGCCTTCAAGGTAGCCGGGAATATCACGCTCCGGATAGATCGCCACCGTAGAATCGGCTAGCACTGAAGCGTCAGGCTGCTCTGAGACCAGCCATAGAACATGGCGTCGCCAAGCGGCCTTCACGGAGCCGGGCATCCCCCGAAAAGGACCCTGACCAGAATAATACCCCAGCAGCAAGGTCCTGGACTCAAGGTCAAAGGGATCCAATTTTAGAGCCTGCTCAAGATCTGTCGCCTGAACACCAGTTAGTCTCGCCCCCCGAATCAACAGCTGAGACGGTAATTCCCTTGGCGACTTCTTAGTTTTCGTCGTGCTCGTTCGGAGTACGGACAGCGCTCCATAACTTATGCCTCCTACCAAAATCAGAAATCCCAGACCGTAGGCGAGGTAAGGAGTAAGAATCCGGTCAAGAATGCTTTTCATTGCTCTGAAATCTTATCCCAGCAGGTCTCAGAAACCCCGTCAAAACGAAAGTCAATTGAGTCAGCAGATCGGCTCAGGAATATCACGATGTTTCATCGGTACTAAGGCTCGACCGAATCGCAGCGACCGTCCGAGTGACGGCCTCATCATCTGTCTGCCATCCGCAAACGGAAACCCGCATACAACGCATCCCCCGCCACGAGGTGCAGGCAAAATAGGCCTCACCCGAGTCGACAATCCGCTGCGCCACCCGCTCAGTCCGGCGATCATGATCTTCAGCCTCGCCTCCCGGTTCCAAAAAGCGAAGCAGGCCCTGATTCAGGAGGGGCACCCAAGTCGCTTCGACTCCCGGGATCTGTGAGGCTTCCACCACAATCCGTTTTGCAAACCGACAACACCGTGTCACTAAATCAGCGATCCCATCACTGCCTAAACTCGCGATTGCAGCATAGGACGCAAAGCCCCGACCGCGGCGCGAGTATTCCGGATTCCAATCCACTTGATCACGAGCCTCATCAGAGTGGTTGAGGTAGCTCGCTCGATGGGAGAAGGAACGATAGTGTGCTTCGCTGTCTGCCACAAAGGCGTAGCCACAGTCATAGGGAACATTCAGCCACTTGTGCCCGTCAGTCGCCCAAGAATCCGCCAATTCAACGCCGGCACAGAGCTGGCGATAATCGGGTGAGGCATTGGCCCACAGTCCAAAGGCTCCATCAACATGTACCCATGCCTGGTGATCTTTAGCGATCGGAATCAGTTCCAAAAAGGGATCAAACGAGCCCGTGTTTATGTCGCCTGCTTGTAAGAGAAGAATCGTCGGCAATCCTGAATTTGAACTCAATGCCTCCTTTAGTGGCTCCGGCTTTAACTGCCCATCCTCAGCAACAGGAATGTCAACAATGGCACTCCTCCCCAGGCCCAAGATACGCATCGCCCGCTCAATCGTACCATGACGCTGATCCCCGGTGATCACGCGGATAGGAGGAGCCCCCATAAGGCCCTTCTCTTCAACATCCCAACCCTGCTGAGCGAGCACCCCATTTCGGGCAGCAGCCAAGCAGGTCACATGGGCCATCTGACAACCGGTTACCAAAGCGAAACTAGCCGATGCCGGGAGTCTCAACAGCGTCAACAACCAAGCCCCCACCACCTCTTCAACCACGGCAGCGGCGGGCGCGACGGTAAACATCCCTGCGTTCTGATCCCAAGTCGAAGTCAGC
>CAJXVR010000072.1 GCA_913061285.1 uncultured Verrucomicrobiota bacterium
CGAGATGTAGAGAGGTCTCGTGGGCTCGGAGATGTGTATAAGAGACAGGTAACAAGATCCAGCAACCACTCAGGATTTCGGGAAAGTGCCCCCACGTTTTCCACCAATAATCTTGGATCCCCAGCCTGCATTCGTGAGTGTAGCTCTCCGATCCCCGAAATCGCCTTCTTGAGTCGCTCTTTCGAATCGCCAGCCAATCCTGCTCGGATGCGAATATAGCGGCAGCCCAAGGACCGGGCGACGGCGATCCATTCGAGATGATGTTTGATGGCTTCATTCCGCTCGGACTCGGTATCGGCATCGAGGGCAGTTTCCCCAGAACACAGCAGGGTCAAGATACGTACAGAAGCCTCATCGGCCTTCGCTTTCATTTGCTGGACAAGTGATTCTGAACGCAACAATTCCGAACTGAGCTCAGCGGCGATTTCGACATTCGAAACACCAAGGGATTCTCTAGCAAAGTTTGGAAAGTTGGTGAGGGTCAACGTCCCCGAACGAAATAGGGAACGCACTGAGTAGTGGTGAACCCCTAGTTCAATCCCTGGAGGATTCAAGGCGTCTCCCCAGATCGCTCCGCCGCCAGCAAGACCGCTAACCCCACAAGCAAGAGACGCCTGACGGAGAAACCGGCGCCGGCTCAATTCTGGCGCATTGATCGCTGCCTGATGCCCTGGTTCTCTCATACTGAATTCCGAATCTTGATTGCAAATCCCCCAAGCGACCGCTCTATTCGCCGACCCCGCCGATAGGATGTTCCTTAAGAATCTCGTCAACCATGTAGAAGGATCGACGATCTTCCGTCTTCCTCCGAACCTCCGCCACCATGGCTGGTGTTATCGGAGATCCACTATTCTTCCAACTGAATCGGACGTAGTTGAGCACCCCGGCGATTTCCTCGTCACTTAGTAGAGGTCCGAATCCGGTCATCGGCGGAGTCCCTGTTGCGGGGTTGAACGAGTCTCCGTTGACAACTAGGGGCCCCCACAATCCTTTCAACACCACTTTAATCAATCGCTCTGGATCCCCTTCAACCCATTCGTTCTTGATCAGCGATGGATAGATATTGGGGAGGCCGTTCCCCTTGGCTTGATGGCAAGTTATGCAATGAGCATCACGACGATACACTTCCTGTCCGAGCTTATAGGATGCCATCACATCCTTCGGCACATTGGTCACGGGCACGGCTGCCTCCTTTTGCTTGGGCCGAAGGTCTAACGAGCCCGCCAAAAATCGCTGGGCATTCGAATCCTCTTCGATCACCAATCGCCCGCTCTTCACGGCAGTCCTGAGATCATCTTCTAAGGTGAGCATTGTCGCATGAAAGGCGTGTTTCATCCATTTCTCTACCGGTGATTTCATGGCTTCAGCAACGATTAGGGCCCCCGCTTCATTATCCAACCAAGAAGCGGCCACGATAGCCTCCAGCCGCACTCTAGGATGACTATCTCTCGCAGCCGCAAGAAACCAATCGGTGCTTCGTGCCAGGTGATAATGCGAATGACGGAGAACGCGCACGGCCCCTGCTCTCAATTGGTGGCTCTTCCCTTGAAGACACAGAGACAAGAGCTCTTCATCCACTTGGTTGAACCCCCAGGTGACCCATAAGGCCTCGAGCAAGAATCGATCGTAGTTCTCGTCGTTCTGGTCGAGCCGTTTGACCCATGTTCCTAATTCCGAGAGGACCTGTTCAGAATCCCGGCCTCGGAGTTCTCGGCGGGTTCGGTACCGACTACGGTATTCCGGCAGTTTTAGATTATCTAAGAGCGTACTGATCGATGCGCCAGAAACGTTTGCCGGAGTGACGAGTGGGCGAGCGGGATAGGTGATTCGATAGATTCTCCCGTGATCCACATCTCTGTTGGGATCGCGCGCTGAGTGTTGCATATGACCGATGAGGGCATTGTGCCAATCCACGATGTAGAGCGAACCGTCGGGAGCAAATTCAAGATCAACCGGTCGGAAATTCGCATCATCGGAACGAAGAAGGTCGTACCGTAGCTCGCCAGTATAGCCCGCACCATCTTCAACCATCGTGTGTTGTTTAGTGCCAAGAAAACCAATCGTGTTGTTGATGAGAAAATCCCCTTGGACTTCATCTGGAAAATGCCGGGATGAGACAAATTCCGACCCCGATGTCGGGCGAACACGATGGGTCGTGAATTGCCCTTCTTTACCAATCTCTACCCCGTAGGGAACCCTGGCGGATAAGGGCAGCAGCCAGTAGTTGGCTCCGCCTGAAGCATCCGAAATAAAATTTTGTCCCCATTCATCAAACGCAATCCCCCAAGGATTCGAATAGTCGCTTTGGGAATGTCGCTCAAGGCGCCAATTGTTTGGATCAAAACGCCATGCCCCGCCATCATTGCAGCGAACAGTGCCGTAAGGGGTTTCCACCTGCGAGTGCAGAAAACGACCTTCACACATGTAGAAGGCTCCCGAACCGTCAGCACAATAGGCTGAAATCGCATGGTGAGTATCATGGGAGTCGAATCCCCCCAAGATGATCTCACGAGAATCAGCACGGCCGTCTCCATCTGTATCTTGCAGAAAGAGAAGATTGGGTTCTTCTGAAACGTAGACGCCATTGTGAGCGATCTCGAAACCAATGGGGAGATGAAGGCCGTCGGCAAATACCGTCTGTTGGTCTGCACGCCCATCATTGTCCGTGTCCTCGAAGACGATCAACTTGTCATTGGGACGCTGCCCCCCGGGTTTGTAGTGAGGATAACTATGGAGCACTGAAACCCACAGACGACCATGATTATCAAAAGCCATTTGGACGGGATTCCTGAGATCTGGAAAATCGCTCTCAGCGGCAAAGAGTGTTGCTTGGTAGCCATCGGGAAGATGCAGTGTATCGATCGCTTTGGCGCCCTCGAGGTAAGTGATGGATCGCTTAAAATTCGTCTCGATCGGGGTCAATGAGCGAGTCGAGGAATCATCGACAAGGAGATCGGTCGTTTCTCCCTGCACCACTTCCCAGATCTTTTCATCACGCAAGCGCGTCATCTCGCGCATCTTTTCGATTTCCTCAGGATAATTCTCGTTGCCAAAGGGTTTGTAGCGACGCCCATGAACGTGAACTCCATTCAGCATTCGGTAATCGTTGAACCAGAACCAAGATTTCTCGGTGACCGCTGCTCGGGCGGTTTCATAGGCAACATCCGAGTCACCGTCGCCAAGATTCTTACCGTAAATGGTTTCGAGCCATAGAGGTGCAATCCTCGAGTAGCCATAATCTGAATAGTGACAGCCGTTGATCGTGAGAGAACGCTCTGTCTCCCTCAAGAGTTCCGTGGTCAGAGCAAACAAATCCACGAACGTAAGGCTATGGGCCTCGGCCACTGAGCGCACCGCTTCCGAATAGAGGGCTAGATTCGCGTTCTCCGCTCGCCCGTTGGGCAAGTCCATTTCATGGGATCGGTCCTCAAAGGCCGCTGGCCCGGCTAGAACCAGCTTTGGAGCGGTCGCTCCGTTGTAGCGTTGAGCCAGGGTATGAACGACAAAGGCATCGAGTTCTGCTCTGAAGGTAGCCAACCCGTCCCGTCCGTCAAATGATTCACTGTAGCCAAAGAAGGCGACAATCGTATCGGCTCGAAGAAGGGTCAACCACTCATCTGGGCTGGCATAGTGACCGATGCCAAGATGCATGGCGTACTCGGGCCGGAACACTTCTGCCCCAGGAAAGGCCCACTGGCTTTCTCGTCCCGGGCGGGGTCGAAATGCCGGCGTGTCCCCCTGGTTCCCCATATTGCGAATCACCAAGTTGGCTTGAGGAAATCGCTGCTGGAGCACGGTCTCAAAATGCCCGTAGTTTTGCTCGCGTTCGATAAATCCATTACCCAAAAGAACAATGCGCTCCCCCTTCTTAGGGAGCGCTTCGCCCCCTAAAACCGATTCAAACACGCTTAGAACCAAGATACTAAGCAGCCAAGATTTTACTTCAAATTTCATATCGTCACCAGGAACAGGCCAAAGCCTAGCGGACTCATCCATACCTCCAAGCGAAAATACGTCCTCCGTTGGCTGGGGTGGATAGGCCGTTAAACATCGCCGACCTACAGGACGTTCCCATGAGGAATCGCCCCCCCCCTTCCATCATGATGCCTTGATTCACCCTAAGCCAAACACTTTTGATGCCTTGACATCAAGAAGCTCCCGTCTATTCTGAGGGAAGTTGTGAGAACCACCTTAACTATCGATCCAGACGTCGCAGAGCGACTCAAGCAGGAACTTTCCAGTGGCGAGCAAACCCTGAAACAAGTCGTGAATGAACGCTTGCGGATGGGGTTTGGGTTTAAACAATCGCCCAAACGTCGCCCCTACAAAGTCACGGCACATCATTCGGCCTACCGTCCCGGTATTGATCGCGCAAAATTGAGCCAGATCGTGGATGAGATTGAGGTCGAAGCTGTCTTGTCGAAGGCCCGGTCACTGTGATCATCCCTGATATCAACCTTCTGATATACGCGCACAACGCCGCTGACCCACAACATCAAGCTGCGAAGGATTGGTGGGAATCATCCGTCAATGGACGGGATCCGGTCGGTCTCCCCTGGGTTGTTATGGGGGGCTTCATTCGCCTCATGACACATCCTCGAATCCTAGAAACGCCCATGGCGACAAGTGAGGCAACCCAATGCGTCCGGACGTGGCTCGATCAAGATTCCGTCATTATTCTTGAACCGGGCAGACGCTTTCCCACGATTTTCTTCAGCTATCTCGAAAAGCTGGGATCCGCAGGCAACCTAACCAGTGATGCTCAAATCGCCGCCCTCGCCGTTGAAAAGCAAGCCGAGGTCTATAGTTGTGATGCTGACTTTTCCCGCTTCGAAGGACTCCAATGGACTAACCCGATCGCAGCTTTTTCCTAGCTTGGAAGATTCGTTCTTGCCGCCATTCACAGGCTCCCTAGGTTTTCTTGCAAGGCAGCATGCCTGCGCCAACCATTAAGCGAAGGACAAACAATGAACGCCCAGAAAACGCTCACGACATTGAACACCGAATGGTTCGAACGTGTATGGAACAAACACGAACGATCCGCCATCTTCGAGCTCATCACCGATGATTGTAAAATCGGTGGACTTCCTCCCAGCGAACAATCTGCCAAAGAAGCCTTCGCTGCCTTCCACGATAGCATCCTCGCCGCCTTTGATCGCTTCACCATCACTCCTGAGATTTGGGCAGAGGACGGTGAAACTGTCGTCGGCCAGGGAAGAATCCAAGGGCACCACCGAGTCACCGATCGCGATGTTGATTTTCGCTTCGCCTACCGAGCGGTTTGGAAGAACGGACTTATTGCAGAAGCGGACAATATTATCGAATGGCAGACAGCTTTGACTCAGACAGGCATCGAATCCGATTCAAGTTTGCAGCGCCTCTTCCGCGCCCCTGATTGACAGGAGCCTTCCTTCTAACAAGTCCCAAGAATATCGTAAACGCGTCGACCTTATCGGCAGCAATATTGCCTGCCAGCAATCGCTCAAGGTATCTGTGCCGTCTCCGCAAACGATGGCACCGATCGTGCTTCTATCCCAGACTCACAGAATCTGAGATCAGCGACAATGAGCGGTACTGGTATACTGTCGCGCCACCGAGACTGAATGGTCCAAGGAGCAAACGATTGGTTAAACATAGATGCGATTAGTCCTCATTGGCCGGTTATTTGTAGCCTTGATGGCACTCACTGGAGCAGTTGCCAAGGCCCAGGGAGTCATTACGTTTAGCAACATCGGTAAGGGCTTTTTCGCCCCCTTTTCGACCGATCTGACGGGCTTTCTGGAAATGGACCATCGGGCACAGCTCCAGTTTAGCGACGGTGTCTCGATAGGTGAGCCAGTAACGTTTTCCTTTCAAGGAACTTTCTACGGGGGCAATCGAACCATCCCCGATACACTTCCAGGAGAATCGGTTGAGCTAAGGGTGGTTGCTCTGAACCTGAATGACACCATTGTTGCCATCAGCAACACCGTAGGCGTGATTCTAGGAACTCAATCAAACCCTACAACGCTCA
This sequence comes from uncultured Verrucomicrobiota bacterium, assembly GCA_913061285.1. Classification (GTDB taxonomy): domain Bacteria; phylum Verrucomicrobiota; class Verrucomicrobiia; order Limisphaerales; family AAA164-E04; genus UBA2970. Next base: position 6,014 of record CAJXVR010000072.1, read on the forward strand.
TAGGACTCGAGCCAACCACAGGCCATGAGCTGCCACGGGAACGGCGTGGCCCCTGCTCTATCATTGGGCAGGAAGTCGCCGATCCGAGACGAGTATCCGGACAGCCAACCTTTATCCTAGGCGCGCGGAATGTGGTTCTGAGAAAAGAGGAACTAGGAGGCTCAAGTGCTTGGGGAGATCTTGATGGCGATGGAGATCAGGACATCATCGCGGCAGTTCCTCAATTCGGTTACCGCACCTTCATGCAGCAATCCGACGGAACCTTTCTCTCTCGGCGCGGCGCCAAGGGCGGGCCGAGTGGCAATCAGGTTTTACTCGCCGATTTCGATAACGATGGGGATCTCGATGCCCTCTTTGGTCAGGGCGCCTATTCCGATGAAGATCAGATTCCGACAGTGCTTTGGCTCAACGACGGGAATGGCCAATTCAAAGCCTCCGAACAAGATCTCGGTGAGACGGCGACGAAGATTCATATTGCCGATTTCGACGGCGATCGAGATATCGATTTCATGACTATTTCACCGTCACAGATTGCCCCCACAGAAGGGTCCTTTCTCGTTTGGTTCAACGACGGTTCCGGGAGGTTTCGTAACGAAAAAAAACAGCGCTATCTATGCGACACCCTAGGCGTCTACTCAAGACTCGCGGATATCAATGGTGATACCTACCCCGACCTGTTGCGTCTCTGCGCTGGAACGCTCTTTGTGAGTTTCAATAATAGGGACGGCAGTTTTCGAGCTTCCAACCAAAGGCTCATTCATCGAGAAAAGTTTAGCATCTCATCTCATGGAGGAAACATGGCTATCGGAGATGTCGACGAAGACGGCGATCTCGATGTTGTCGTCCCAAACGGGAATTTTGATAGCACCCTTTGGATCAACGACGGCTCCGGTTTCTTTGCTGCTGCAGATATCGATCTTCCTTCCGAAAGCTCGGTTGCAACAGTGACCGATGTCGACAACGATGGAGATCCCGATATCGTTATTGCCTCACGAGGCCTGGCAACCCTTTATCGACACCTCGAAGGATGCCACTATCAGAAGACAAGTTTTCCCATTGCTACGGACTTTGAGATGGTCGACTTCGACAATGATGGCATCGTTGATCTGATCCATCAGACCGAAGAGGGAGTCGCTGTGTTGCGCGGGAGACTCATTGCTAGCAGCAAGCCTGAGCTGGTCGACATCCCCGACACACAGCTCCAAAAGGTGATTGCCTCAGAATTCGGAAAATCTCCCAAAGACCCGATCACTGCCCTAGAAATGGCTGCACTCGAGAGACTAGATCTCAGCAGGAGAACTTGGGGCAATCAAGTACCTGTCATCCACGACCTGAAGGGAATTGAGCGGGCGCTGAATCTAGTGGAACTCAACCTCGCTGGCAACGCATCGCTTCCATGTGTCAAACAAGGATCCTTATGGCGGTTGAACAACCATTCAAAGCTCAGAACCCTAAGCCTAGGTAACAACGAGTTTACTCAGATAGCCCTCCCCTTCGGCTTGCTATCTCTCGAGCATTTGGATGTATCGAGAAATCGACTGTCGCGACTGGAATTGAGCGAAGACTATGCCAATCTCGAGACCCTTGATGCTCAGTCAAATGCGATTACCAATGCTCTCCTGAGTTCATCGCTTATCAAACTGAGACAGGTTGATTTGAGCAATAACCACCTTGCTCTCCTTACTCTGCCGGAAAACGCGTCCAATCTGGAACAATTGCGCTTGGATCAGAACCCCTTAAAGCACATTGAGATGCCATCTACCGCAAGCCATCTGACTTCGTTGAGCTTGAGCGGTCCTGAACGTCTGAACGATATTTCGTTTTTCAACAGACTTCATGCATTAAAAACACTTCAATATTCGGATGGCGTCTTCGATCCGTCTATCATCGATCCTCTCCCTAATCTTGAAGGACTCTACTTGAACGGGAATCAGATCGTCGATTTCATTCTGCCCGGCGGATACAGGAAACTAACGAACCTCAGATTGCGCAACTCTCTTGTTAAGAACCTCCATCTCCCAGCGGATATGCATGCCCTCACTCAATTAGACCTTTCGGGAACGCAGTTAGAGCGCCTAGAGCTGCCGACAGGAATGAATTCCCTATCCCATCTCATTGCCAACGCCATCCCCATCACAAGCGTTTCACTACAGGGGGACATGCGCCGACTCGGCTCAATCGACCTCAGCGAAAACCAGAACCTCCACCAACTCACATTGCCCGATGGCATAGGAATCGAAACCGCTCCTCGGAGTCACCTCAATCTCAAGGGAACCCCCCTTAGGCGCCTCACTCAGCCCTCCTATTGGAGATCTTTTCCCGCTGAGAACCCCCTTATTCCTCTTCGAAGATTTCATATTGGCACCAGCGGAAAACTAAGACTGGGAGTAACAACCTTTTACGGGCCGATTCAGATTGAACGGTCTAACGATCTCAAGACATGGACTATCGTTGGGACACTCGAGGCCCGATTTGATGGAGCTCCAACCTATTTCGAAACTCTGGATAAGAATACAAAACAGGGCTTCTATCGTGCGAAGCTATTGCGCCCTTGAAACGCTTTGATGACAACTCACACCTCTGTCACGATGTCACTGCCCAAACGTTTAGCGGAACGATTTCTCTGAGGAGTTCCCGTTCTCAACGAGAATCGACGAAATAATTCCGCTTATTCGAGAGAGGGGGCTATCGAGCTTGATTTGGAAAATACGAGATTCTTAGATGGACGAAGGGCGCCTCGTCCATCTCTTCAGAAGACTGATCCCTCCATGCCGAGGCGAACAGAAAGTGAAATCTCCCGCCAAGATACTCCATCTCTAGCCGTTTCCGTCTGACCAACTCTAATCGACTCGGCGTTGGGGATGGCGCTCCATCGATTGGTTCCAAGTCTAGGACAATCGTATCATCATTACCCCGGACGAACCTGCCAAAGAAAGCGGGTTCGACTTCTCCTTCAATTTGAACAGGAAACCTATTGTAGTCGGCTATGCGAAAGCGTTCAGAATAGAACGTTCCGTTCCAACCCTGATTAGACCTCAGAACGCCCCATGTCGTAGCCAATCCTTCTTCGAAAACACCTGAAAAACGCTCTCGGACGGAGAACAATCGATTTATCGTGTTCGCTTTCATCTGCTCAATCAAGCGTTCTAGTGTCGCACGTTTTGGTGACGGGAGTTCAAGCGAAAGCAGCACGTTTTCGTATGAGGCAATCATCTTCTGCTGCCTCCGCCACAATGCCAAGATCTTGGCTATTCCTGATCTTTCGGTCTCGATGGAACTAGAGAGGGCGTAGTCTCCGAGGGCCTCGACATCTTCAATCTTCTCAACGATCAAGGCGGCCCTAACACTTCCCTGTTCGGTTGTGCTGAGCCCTGAGCGAAGGGCTATTTCGCTCAGTATATCGCGTCCGAAGCCATCATCAGAAACCAAGAACTGCGGGTTTCCTCCCCCCGCATGGTCAAGTTCATTGGCGGCCATTTCGACGTCCACCGCAGGGTACATGCTCCCTATTCCAAAGCGTATCCCTAGACGATGCTTGCCGTCACCATAAGGCGGCACAACCCGAAACTCTCCGCGTCGAGAATAGCTATTGTATCGCTCGGGATGGTTCGAATCGAAGGTAAGCCGTAGGTGAACCGGATCATCCCAAGATCGTGGCCCATCTATTCTCGCGACTCGATCGACGAAGGGGAGCCGAAAATCGACACTAATCATATCGATCGGGTATTGAACGTCTCGAATCATTGCCCCGATGTGTCGAACCGTCGGTAGCTCATCGATCGACTCACGACTTCGTTCAGCATCTGCCCTCTCTAAGAATTCGTTCAAGGCTTCCACCAATCCGCCAAAATCCTCATCGCTCAGCGGTCGATCGAATACGCTTCCAAGAGGGTCACTGTAGGATTGCTGAAGTAGAATCCACTCCCGCAAGCATCTCCAGTCGTACTGGTCTTTTTCGAGTTTCTGAGCAAGACTCGAACTATCATTTCTTGTTGCTAGGAATGCCGCAATCAACTGCTCCCGATGCAGCAAATATCCGTTGAGAATCTGATGCTGCCTGGTAAGCACCCTTTTCTGTGTTTCCGTTCGGTCAGGCATCGTGAGGGCTCGCCAAAGTTTCCATTTCACAGTCAGGACATCGTCTTGCAATGTCATGTCTGACAATTGCCGGCCATAGCGATCGACAGTCAGAGGTCGAGAGGATTTGAGCCCGGTTGGCCCTCCGCGATAGAATTGCTTCGCAATCGACGTTTCGATCGTTTCGAGCAGCTGTGTTTTGCGGGCATCTGAAACGGTATTTGTCGCCAGAACCCCATTGAAAAAGGTTTCCAAGTGAGCTCCGACCGCCTCCACCTCAGCAGAAGCCATCGAAGGATAATTCTCGCGGATCCCATCCATAGCCCATTCAGAAACGGTTCTCGAAAACCCTGAGTTTGATGCCAATGGCTCAGAAAGGATAAGAGAATCTACCGCAGCCACGGCCCATCCGAGACCAAGAATCGTGCACATCGCTAGGCAGAGCCCGTGCCGAGAGAGCTTTGATGGGTGTCTGCTCTGATCCAAGATTCGGTCGATTCGTGGCTCCAGACTTTGCGCGCTCGAAAGCACTGCCGCGCTTCCCGGAACAGGCTGAAGGCTCACCCGAGTTCCTAGTTCAAGAAGGGCTGAGGCATATGCTTTCTTGGACACGCCGCTATCAAGCACGTGATCATCGCAGACCTGCTCACGTTCTCGAATCCATTGATTCTTTGCCAACCAGGCGAAGGGACTACACCAATGAAACGCGCAGGCCAATTGAGCGAACAGCAGAATAAGACAATCTCTACGTTTGATGTGAGCCATTTCGTGGCGCATCACCGCTTGAACCCGTTGCTCAGGCCAGTGCTGAGCCGAATCAGGCAAGAAAAGTTTCGGCGAAAATGCGCCTACTGTCATTGGCATGAGTTCGCGTTTCACCAAGTAGAGCGGGACGTCTTTTCTGACTCCCATGGCTTCACTTGCTTGTTGCAACTCAAGATTCAATACGCCATTACGAACCCGTTGCCCTTCCCCTTCGAATCGTTTCACCGCCATCAGGCCCAGCAACACTCTCGTAAGAATCCATATCAATCCACCAATCCAAACCCAAAAAACAAGATCACCGAGAGAAAGCCGAGCTGGGCGTTTCGTAACTATTTCCTTCTCCGACACAGGCTGATCCGACGCCACTGCCGTGGGAACATTCGCTGACTCACTTTGTGAATTTGGTTCCAGGGGGATTTGAGGAGTTGCAGCGATTGGGGATTGCCTTACTTGGTCGCTGCGCACCAAAGGCACCAAAGGGGGATTCTGCTCAAGTGGAACGGGCTGTTCAGGAGCCCATTTCGGAAGTACTTGCCAACGAGGCAACGAAACACCGATGAGCGGGATAATGAGAAGGGCGATGAGCGTGCCCTCCCAGGCAACGACCCGTTGTGCCGAGCGTTTTGTCCGAAGAACAATAAGGGAGAGCCATACCACGAGAACGAGCAAAACTCCGCGCAACTGCCACTCACCGGCGTTCCAGAGTGACGCCTGAATCCAATCAAATAGTCCCGCAGCATCACTCATGACTGATCCTCCTCAGACTCCTCGATACGCCGTTTTAGCCGCAGAAGATCTTCAGGCGAGATTTCCTCCCTTTCACGATTTAGATGCGCAACCAAGGCATTCTCAAATGATCCTTCATAGAAGATATCGATCACGTGTTGCAACGCGGACAGCCCTGCCTTGGATCGTTGCACCGCCGGTTTATACTCATACTCTCTCCCTTTGCGGTGACGCCTTAGGTATCCCTTGTTTTCTAGAATCACTAAGAGTGCCCGAACGGCGTTTCCGCTCGGCGGGGCCTTCATCTGCTCGCGAATCATCTCTGTGGTCGCCCTCTCAAGGGAGAAGAGAATATCCATGATTTCACGTTCACGACGGGATAGTTTGGCTGGATCTGTCATGCGATACGTTTTCCTTACACTAAAAAATTAGTGCATCGAGTCTCCCTGTCAATCGTTAACACTAATTTTTTAGTGTTTAAATCAAAGACAGCATGGAGGTGAAGACCGCGTACGTAACTGGCGGCTTGATGCTATCTCTTCAATGAAGCCAAGGGAGCTAGAAGGTAGCGATAGGATTCAAAGGCGATCCTGTTCCTCCGTCGACGGGAATCGGTGAGGTCGTCAACATGAACTCCCACTGTTTGAATTCAGCTGCCTTGAAGGCGACCGCTTCAAAATCACAGTTATCCAAGATGTGAACGCCTAGGGCATGGAGGGCAAAAAGATGAATCGGCTGCGTAACCCCCGGTACCTGCGATGGCATCACATCGCTGGCGCCATCGCTCCCAAGAATGGCGATATCACGCTCCTTGAGCCACTTGCCACACGAACCGTGCAAACCAGGCATGCCCGCAGAAACAGGCCATGCGCCTTTCTCGGCTCGACGGGTCCATCGTCCCGTCCGGATCAATAGCACATCTCCACTTGATACCCTAATCCCGGCCTTCTTTTCCCACGCATCCAAATCAGCAGGATAGATCGCCTCTCCTGGCTCAAGATATTTTTTGCCTTTGAGACGTGGAATATCCATCAGTACACCTCGAGAAAGAACCCCGTTCTTGAGGTTTTCAATCCCCAGTTTGAGGGCGCCTTCCTTGGTGACAACATCCCGCGAGTAACCGTTGTAGACCTTGTCGTTATAGAAGAAGTGGCAAAGCGAATCCATGTGGGTATGAGCAAACCCATGGTAGATCACGGAGTAATGATCAGCGGCATACATTCCCGTTGAGTCCTTGCCATAGGCAAGCATGGTATGTTCGAAGGGATTCGGATTGTCCGGAGCCTTCTGAGTCTCTGGCGTTCGAGCCATGGATACGGAAATGCCTCGTTGAACCAGTTTGGCTGCCTCGATCCGTTTCTGCGGCGTAATTAAATTAAGCGCCCCGAGTTGATCTTCTGCCCCCCAACGTCCCCAGTTTGAGATCTCGCCGAGCACACGATTAAAGTCCGCTTGGCTCATTTGCGGCTGGGCTTCGAGCGAGGTAATGCCTCCGTTGACTGCTAGAAGGAGGGCTAGGTAGATGGGGTGTCTCATAGTTTGAGCCAGTTATACCCCTGACGAAAGGACGATGCCAGCGTGATTGCAGTATCTCATGATTGAACGCAGGCACCAGAAACCGCTTACAGGATTGAATCTTGTGACCACGTCCCGCACGATGGTGAGATGAAGCTTCCAAGTCCAATCATCCTTGCTTCCTTTTTAGTAGGAGTCCTCTACTCGCCAAATGCAGCACTGGCCGCTGCCGCAGAGGAGAATCGGTTCTTGTGCCAAGGACACTATCATTCCGAGGACGAGGCGGTCATTCAGTTGGAACGATTGCTAGCGACCCATCGAAATCTTGACGAATGGAAGCGCCGCCGGCAGCGGATCAAAGGCCAGATTCTCCAGGGATCAGGGCTCAATCCCCTCCCCAAGAAAACCTCTCTCAATCCGATCCTTCACAGCAAACGGAGCTACGAAGGCTACTCCGTGGAGTCGGCGGCCTTCGAGGCCCTTCCAGGATTCTTTGTCTACGGCAATCTCTATCGTCCGTCAGAAAACCAAGGGAAACGCGCCGGCATTCTTTGCCCTCACGGACACGCAGCGGGGCCCGCCGGAGGACGCTATCGTGAAGATCAGCAGCAGCGCTGCGCGACTCTTGCGCGCATGGGGGCGGTCGTTTTTTCCTACGACATGATTGGCTACGGCGATTCGCGGCATCTCGGTTGGGAGCATTCCCACAAACAAGCGCTCCCCCTCCAAACCTGGAGCAGCATTCGAGCCTTGGACTTTCTGCAATCGCTGGAAGACGTTGACAATGAACGGATCGGCGTCACCGGCTGTTCAGGAGGCGGTACCCAAACATTTCTTCTGACGGCACTTGATGATCGAGTCGCCGTAGCTGCTCCTGTCGTGATGGTTTCGGCTCACTTCTTTGGAGGTTGCCACTGTGAGAGTGGCATGCCGATTCATCGGAGCTACAACTTTGAGACGAACAATGCGGAAATTGCCGCCCTCGCGGCACCTCGTCCCATGCTCCTCGTTTCGGTGGGAGGCGATTGGACAAAGAATACCCCGCGGGTCGAATTTCCCTTTATTCAAAGCATCTACGGACGGTACGAAGCTGTTTCACAGCTTGAAAATGTCCACCTTCCAAATGAGGATCACGGTTACCAATCCCCAAAGCGACAAGCCATGTACCCATTCATGGTAAAACATCTAAAACTCGACGATCGTGGGATACGTGATCGTTCAACTGGTCTTTATGATGAGAGCGCCACTATCGTCGAAGCCCCAGGACAGATGCGAGTGTTTGCTTCACAAATGGAGTTGCCATCGCACGCTCTAAAACCTGGGGCTTTGGTTTCGTTTCGCCCCTAGCCCCCCTGCGCTTTATTGAGATGTACATGATTCAATACTGCAGACTCATCTTCGCCGGCGTTTCGTTATTGTGTGTCCCGTGTGACGCGCAATCGACTGACAGGGATAGGATTCCGTCTAAAGAACAATCAAAATACACGGAGCCCTATCCGCAAGCCCCATCCAAGAAAGGGCTTCAAGTCGAGATTGTTCCTGATGCGCTGGAGCTGGGAGTCAAACACGCCGCCCTCAACGTTGATCTTTGTCGCGTCGTTGCCCCAGGCAATCCTAGGTCCAAGGATCAGTGGAGATTCGGGAGCGAAACCTTTTCGTTCAATTCGGATTATCTCGCTCAACTCGACGCTTCCATCAAAGTCCTCTCAGATGCCGGTGTCTTGGTGAATCTTATCATTCTCGCCTATCAATCGGCGCAGCCAGAAATCAACCGATTGATGTTGCACCCTGATTATGACTCCAACGCTCCGAATCGTCTCGGAGCGTTCAATACGAGCACGGCGGACGGATCTCGGTGGTTCACAGCTAGCCTTGCGTTTCTTGCGGAACGTTGGTCTCGCCCGCAACAGGATAAGGGGCGAGTCGTCGGGTATATCATCGGCAATGAGGTCAATTCCCATTGGTGGTGGAGCAATATGGGGAAGGTCTCGATGGAGTCGTTTGTGCAGGATTATCATCGCACCGTCCGCACGGTGCATCAGGCGATCCGCAGCCAATCTTCATGGGCGCGAATCTATCTCTCACTCGAACACCATTGGAGCATCGCCTACCCACCGGCCGAACCCGAACAGGCATTTCCGGGGCGCCCCTTCCTGGATCGCTTCGCCGAACTCGCCAAGAACGGTGGCGACTTCGATTGGCACCTCGCATACCACCCCTACCCGGAATCATTATTCGACCCCGCATTCTGGGAAGACGAATCGGCGACACCTCACTTCGATACGCCTCGAATCACCTTCAAGAATCTGGATGTGATCACGAAGTATCTCGCTCAAGAACGATTCAAGTTCCAAGGGCAGCCACGGCGAATTACTCTTAGCGAGCAAGGATTCCATACCCCCAAGGGACCGAACGGACAAGCGCTGCAAGCCGCTGCCTACTGCTACGCTTACAAGAAAGTCGAGGCCTTGCCTGCGATCGACGCATTTATCCTTCATCGCCACGTCGATCACCCTCACGAAGGCGGGCTTCATTTGGGGCTTCGGGATTATTTTCCTGACCGCTCCGACCGACCCAAGAAACGAATCTACGATTGCTTCAAACGAGCTGACACAGATGAATGGGAAGAAGCGTTTCAATTTGCTCTCCCCATTATAGGCATTGACGAATGGCCTTCCCCCGCTCGGCTCTCCCAATCTCGCTAGGCGAGAATAGGCTTAATGACATCCCCGTGCACATCAGTGAGCCGGTAGTCACGTCCCTGGAATCGATAGGTCAATTTCTTATGATCAAATCCGAGCTGGTTCATGATCGTTGCTTGAATGTCATGAATATGAACCGGGTTCTCAGCGATGGAGAAACCTAACTCATCCGTTTGGCCATAATTCGTCCCGCCTTGAATTCCGCCACCGGCCATCCACATCGAATTGCAGTCAGGATAATGGTCTCTTCCTAAGACATTGCTCTTCGCTGTGCGGCCCTCGCGAAAAGGCGTGCGACCAAACTCGCCGCCCCAGACGATCAGCGTCTCATCCAACATTCCGCGATCCTTCAAATCCTTGATCAAGGCGGCAATCGGTTTGTCCATGGTCGCACACTTATTGGTTAACCCATCAGTCAGTCCTTCACTCGGGCCTGTTCCATGAAAATCCCATCCCCAGTCGAACAGCTGAACAAAGCGGACCCCGGATTCTACCAAGCGACGGGCGAGCAAACAATTGTTGGCAAAACTTCCAGCGCCTGGCTCAGCCCCATACGCTTCAATCGTTTTCTTTGATTCACGACTGATATCCATCAACTCCGGAACGGCTGTCTGCATCCGAAACGCCAGTTCATACTGGGCAATCCGAGTCAAGGTCTCAGGATTCCCTAGTTCCGTTGCTTGAATCTCATTGAGATCGCGAATGGCATCAAGGCTCTGACGACGCAACGAACGGGTCATGCCTCTTGGGTCGGACGCATAGAGCACCGGATCACCTTTGGATCGACATTGGACGCCTTGATACACCGAAGGGAGGAATCCGCTCCCGTAGGAATTGCGTCCGCCGTTCGGCTGCACGCCGCTTGATATCAACACAACGAAGCCAGGCATGTTCTCGTTCTCAGTCCCCAAACCGTAGGTAACCCAAGAGCCCATCGATGGTCGACCAGACCGAGGTGAGCCGGTATAGACCAATAATTCTGCCGGGGCGTGATTAAACTGATCCGTGTGCACTGAGTTGATCACTGCCATCTCATCGGCCACGGTATGAAAATGAGGAATTGCATCTGACATCCAAGTGCCTCCAGCGCCTTGGCGAGTGAACGTTCGGGGCGTTCCCAGGAGTTTCGGCACTCCCGTAGTGAACGCAAAGGTTCTCCCCTTAAGCACCGAGTCCGGACAATCCTCGCCGCTGTGCTTAACCAATTCTGGCTTGTAATCGAACAAATCGAGATGCGGAGGCGAACCTGTCATGTGCAGATAGATCACCCGCTTAGCCTTGGCAGGGTAATGTGGCACCTTCGGAGCCACAGGATTTGTCGGCAGCGCCGAGGCCAATGATTCCTTGGATAAAAGCGAATTGAGCGCAATCGCGCCTACTCCGGCTTCCTTCAAGAAGTGGCGTCGGGTCTTTAACTGAACTCGTTCAAAATGCGGATTCATTTCGGTTTATCGTTTCAGGAATATCTCGTCCAAATTCAGCAGCACGTTGCCGACCACTGTCCACGAGGCCGCGGCACTTACGTCGGTCCCTTTATCAATCTTGCCATAGGGAACCGTCGCCATCTCATTCGCCTGTTCGAGGTTGACGTCAAAGAATTCTTTGGTCGAGCGAAACAGGCCTACTAATCGATCACGCTCCGAAGCACTCGCGGGCCTAACCAAAGCCGATTGAAAGGCCCATTCAACTTTCGACTCGACGGTCCCTGCCCGTGCCATGATCCTCCGTGCCAAACCCTGAGCCGCTTCGATGTAAACAGGGTCGTTGAGTGTTACAAGAGCTTGCAGCGGTGTGTTGGATCGCGGGCGGCGAACGGTACAAACCTCTCGAGTGGGCGCATCAAAGGTGGTCATCGATGGATAGGGATTAGACCGTCGCCAGTTGGTGTAAAGTCCGCGACGATAGCGATCCGCCCCTTCACTGGGTTCCCAGTCGATCCCTGATCCGAAGGCAGCTGAAACGCCCAGCTTCGGTTGAAAAGGTCGCGCTGGCGGACCGTATTTCTTGCGACTCAGTAAACCGCCGATTTCTAAGGCCTGATCCCGAATCATCTCGGCCGAGATCCGAAAGCGCGGCCCCCGGGCGTACCATTGATTGTCAGGATCACGTTCGAGATCGTCATCCGTGACACGACTCGATTGCCGATAGGTCGACGAGGTCACCATGAGTTTGAGGAGATGTTTGAGATCCCAACCGCTGTCCATCAACTCCACAGCCAGCCAGTCGAGTAATGCGGGATGAGTTGGCAAATCCCCCTGCGAACCAAATTCTTCACTGGTCGATACGATCCCCCGGCCAAAAAGCTGTTCCCAATGGCGGTTTGATATAACGCGAGCCGTGAGCGGATTGTCGCGGCTCACCAGCCACTGCGCGAGAGCCAATCGATCTCGAGGAACTCCCTCTGGCAACGCATGAAACGCCTCCGGCGTCCCTTCGTTCACTTCTTCTTCCTTATTTAGATAGTTGCCTCGTATTTGTATATTTGTCTTCCGTCGCTTGTTCGCAGCCAACTGCCGCAACACCGGGACGGTTGTCATCGGCTTGAACTCTCGGAGTTTCTTCTCCCGATCAGCCAGTTGATCCCGCAGAGGTTTTAACGTTGGTGAGACTGTGCGAAAATAGGCAGCAAGCTCCGCTTTTTGGGCCGCATCCCGATTCTCCGCCGCAACGCCGACTAAGTCCGTAATGTTTTCAGGGGTTTGCAAAAACTCTCCTACTTGAATGCTCGATGTCACCGAAACAGCAAAGGCATCAATCAGCTGTTTTTCTGATTCGGACTCTTGCCCAACTGTCAGCAGGAGGGTTCCGGCCTTACTCGGCAAAGGCGAGTCGAGGGCGAGCACGAGTTCATGAGCTTTATCCACGGCCTGGCCTACCGACCAATACTTTTTCGGATCTAAACGCGGTTGCAACACATTCCGGGCCAAGCGGCGCCGATCTTGGAAATCCGCTCTCGCATTGACAATGTTGAGAGACCTTTCCCCGCCAGGTCCGAGGCTGAGATTCGGATTTGGAACCTCGCTAGGCCTTTTCTCCCAAACCTTGCTACGGTCCGCGGCCAGTAGCTTGATCTGAAATCCCTTTAATCGACCACTAATGCCGTCCCCTCCATCGGTTCGGTTCCAGAGGCGTAGCTCATCGATCCTAGTCGCCTTCCCTAAATCAAGCTCCCACCATGGATTGTCGCTGGTCGCAGTATGGGTTGTCGAATTGGCCTCGCTGTAATTCCCATTCGTGTTCCCATCATTCCCTCGGCTCGCAAGTCCTCCTGATGCTGTCGAGCTTTGCGATGCTTTCCCTTGAGGCGCGATGTTGATACCGCCACTCATCACCTCAAGCTCTGCCAATGAGAGAATCTTTCGTTTACCAGGAATTTCAACGCGAACAAATCGTGCCGTCACCGATTCCTGAACTGCGGGACGCCATCGAGCGCTGACTTGTGTTACAGCAAACCCGTCTTGTTGCGCGAGGGTTTCTAGGCGGATTGCGGTCACGGGCTCATTCTCCAAAGGAATCAACACTTGATAACTATCGGTAGCACTCTTCGCTCCCTTGGCCCGAATCACGCCGTCTTTTCCCACTTCGAGGCGACGATGTTCGGCCGTTCCTTCTGAAGGAAGCGTTTCTGTCCATTCTGGAACCTCTGCGAGTCTCGCTTCCCAGTGCTGTTGTTCCACGGTGACTCGATCATCGGGTCGACGAAGTTGATATTGCAGTGAGGCGATTTCTTCCTTCCATCTTGCTTGCTGCTTTTTCTGATCGTTGGAATAAAGCGAGAGCAGTGGTTCTTCATTGCGACGATCACTGTCTTCCGTATTGTTGAAGAACGCGAAAAACTCGAAGTATTCTTTTTGAGTGATCGGATCGTATTTGTGGTTATGACACTGAGCGCAGGCGATTGTTGTGCCCATCCAAACCTGCATCGTCGTATTAACGCGATCCACGATGGCTTCGTTGCGAAATTGCTCGTCGTCAGTACCTCCTTCACTATTGGTCATGGTATTCCGATGAAAGGCGGTCGCAATGAGTTGTTCCTCTGTCGGATTTGGCAACAAATCGCCAGCGAGTTGTTCGACAGTGAATTGGTCGAACGGTAGATTCTCGTTTAGGGATCGAATCACATAGTCCCGGTATGCCCAAATCGTTCTTGGAGGGTCGTCGGCGTAGCCCGCCGAATCCGCATAACGGGCAAGGTCTAACCACACTCGAGCCCATCGTTCACCGAACGCGTCTGCGTGCAGCAATCCGTCCACATACCGTTCAAAGGCAAGATCGCTCCGGTCTTCGAGAAAAGCTTCTACCTCTTCACTCCTTGGAGGGAGCCCTGTGAGGTCAATCGCAGCCCGGCGAGCTAACGCCCAGCGATCAGCTTCCTCAGATGGCTCCAATCCTTCGCGTTCCAAATGGGCGAGAACAAACCGATCAATCGGATTCCGCACCCACTCTTGCCGCGCCACCGGCGGCACTTTAGCGCGAATCGGCGGCACATAAGCCCAATGAACGGCATAGTCCGCACCTCCAGCAATCCATTGCCTAAGACTCGCAATCTGATCCTCGGATAAAGGAGGACCAATCTCAGGGGGCGGCATACGATCATCCTCATCCGAGGTTACGACGCGTTTCAGCAACTCGCTCGCGTCAGGATCACCAGGCAAGATGGCCGCATAGCCTCCGAGATCCGCTCTGGAACCGGCTTGTGTATCGAGTCTGAGATCTGCTTTCCGCTCCGCAGGATCCGGTCCATGACAGGTAAGGCAGTGGTTAGAAAGAATGGATCGAATATCTCGATTGAAATCAATCTCACTACCGCTCAAAAGAGTGCCGCTTAACAAGAAACAAACGAGTAGCCCCTTCGCTGTTCCGTAAATCTTCATCCCGGAACTATAAGAGCTTGCAAGCCGCCAGGCGAAGGAAAAAACGCGAAAGTAGCGACTCACCAAGATGCTATTCTGCGCTCGTGAGACTGGAAAGTTTCTGGCCCTGAAACACTGCCAATCCGGCTTGCATCGCCAATCACTGCAGATGGAAGGCGCCCAAACCGAAATCCGAGCCGCAGACGAAGCGAGGAATGCCGTGCTCTACGAATCCGCCAAGGCTACAGTAGCTTGGCCTTGACCCGCTTACCCGCAATATTGGCTCGCTTCATCTTAGTCACCGCAGATTTGGCCTGGTCCGATGAAATCTCGATTGTGGCATGCTTGTCCTGGACCTCAACCTTACCGAGAGAGCTAGCTGGTAGTCCTGTCTCTCCAAGAATCGCTTCCCGCAATTTGCTAGGCGTCACCCCTGCCTCTTTACCGATGCTTAGCCGGAGCTTGGTGCCGGGTTGCATGGATCTTGGCGTCGCAGGAGTCTTAGGAGTAAGGGCTCTTGGCGTCGCCTCAGCGGCGGCGGCTCGTTCGGTCTTCGCTCCAGAAGAAGGAGGCGGACTGACCGGCCTTTCCGTAACCCGACGCCCTTTTCCGCTCAAGGATGGAGGCAGGCTTCCATCAGAGGGAAGTTTCTTCTTCAATTCCCAATCTGTCTTGCCTGCCCGAGCCGGACTTTCACTTCGACCGAATTCTCTCTTGCCCTCGACCCGTGGCATGCGAATGACCGCTCCCATGGCCGGAGAGCGTTCGCCACGGCTGCGAGCGCGTTCGTCTCGTCCACCCCGTCTGTCGTCTCGAGGCCCCGAACGATCATCGCGAGAGCGAGGTCGATCTTCTCTTGATCCATAACGATCCTCCCGAGAGCGACCTCGGTAGTCTCCACGCCCGCCTCTGTCTCGTCGGTCAACGCGATCGCCTCGGTCCCCTCGATCGTACCGCTCTCGGCGACGCTCCTGCTCGGCATAACGTTCGCTGAGCTCATCTCGTTGACCAGCCTTCGCGCCACCCGATTCGCCCTCTTGAAGTTGATGCAGCAAGGCTGCCGCGATATCTGTCGAAGTAAACCCTTCTTCCAAGAGACGCTCCACAAGTGGATCCTGCTTTTTGAACTCGGTGCCTTTCAATGTCTCCCGCACCTTGTTCAAAACTTGGCTATTCCTCGCTTCATCGACGTCTTGGAGACTGGGCACCTTCCCACGCCGGATGCGTAGCTTGGTGAATCGCTCAATATTTCGAATCTTGAAAATCTCGCGCCCAGAGACAAATGACACTGCAATCCCACTTCGGCCCGCACGGCCGGTACGTCCGATACGATGCACGTAATCTTCCGGATCGTATGGAAGATCATAGTTGAACACCACCTCAACGTCATTCACATCAATACCTCGGGCCGCCACGTCCGTCGCGACCAAAAACTCAAGCCCTGACTTTCGAAAGCGGTTCATGACACGGTCTCGCTGCTGCTGACTCATGTCGCCGTGCAATCGATCCGCCTGATAGCCTTGGGCGACCAGATGTTCAACCAATTCATCAACCATCGCCTTGGTGTTGCAAAAGATGATTCCCAACTTTAAATCATGGACATCAATGAGCCGGGTCAGCAATTCCACCTTGAAGCGGCGATCGACCTCGTAGACAGATTGCTCGACCGTTGGCACGGTCATTGCCTGCTGCTCCATCTTGATACTCTTGGGATCCTGAGCAAACTTCTCGATCAAGGTCCGAATCGGTCTCGGCATCGTCGCAGAAAAGAAAACGGTCTGCCGTTGCTCGGGCAAGGTTTTAAGCACCATCTCAATATCCTCACGGAAGCCCATATCGAGCATGACATCCGCCTCATCCAAAATGATCGTATTCAGGTGATCGAACTTTAAAGAACCCCGTCTCATGTGATCCATCACCCGTCCCGGCGTTCCAATGACGATCTGCGCGCCCTGGCGCAATCCGGCATATTGACGTTCATAGGACTGTCCTCCGTAAATGGGCAGACAGATTATCCCGCGCTTGTAGCATGCGAGCTTATGCACCTCCTCAGACACCTGAACCGCGAGTTCGCGTGTCGGGCAAAGGACGAGCACTTGTACGGCTTTAAGCTTCGGATCCGTCTTCTCAATGGCAGGGATGGCGAACGCAGCAGTCTTACCGGAGCCGGTTTGAGACTGCCCCACGACATCGTTGCCCTCCATCAATACAGGGATTGAAGCAGCTTGAATTGGAGAAGCTTGCTCGAAGCCTAGCTTCTTGATTGCTTTTTCGAGTTCCGGAGAAAGACCGAGGTCAGAGAATAGAGTTGGCGTCATTCAAAACCCTAATTATATCCATATCCTTGAGGGAGACCTAACGAAAACTCAATATTTCTTTCCCATGGAATACGATTCCCTCCGTTTAACTCGCCATCTTGGCCCTCAATCCGCCTCATCCACGTGGAATCGTCGATACCACCACCCCAATCAAGGCCACACTTCAACTTGATCTCTCCGGCCGTTTGCTCAACAATTTGCTGTGCTTGAAAAGCCGAGGAAGGGAATAAAGCTCCCTTCCTCGGTGTCATCTCTCTAGAACGACGTAATCAGTGGGATAATTATGAAAAAGAACAAAACGGCAGCCATTACCTGGACTCTCATTGGAACCTGCTCTGTAATGATCGGCCTGGGAATGTTTCTCGGCCAGTCCCCAGTGAGCGTCGTTGCCGAAGAGTCCTCAGCACTCAACGATGCCCCCATCAAAAAAGTGGTCAAATCGGAGACAGAATGGAAAAAACTCTTGAACAGAGAGCAATATCGCATCGTTCGCAAGAAAGGCACGGAGCGCGCCTTCACCGGTACCTACTGGAACAATAAGGAGAAGGGAACGTATCACTGTGTGGCCTGCGATTTACCCTTATTCAGCTCAGAGACAAAATTCAAATCCGGTACCGGTTGGCCAAGTTACTGGAAACCCATCAAGAAGGACTATGTCGGGGAAAAAATGGATCGCAGCTTTTTCACAACCCGGACGGAAGTCATCTGCAATCGCTGTGACGGCCATCTCGGCCACGTGTTCAATGACGGCCCACAACCCACCGGATTGCGCTATTGCATCAATTCAGCAGCGCTGAAGTTTCGAAAGCAGAACGATTCAAGCACGAAGCCTAAGGAAACTAAGTAGTTTTCAGTAGCTCGGAGAGCGCAAGCTAACGGCGAACTCGATCGGCGTTTAGCCTCCAGCAAACACCGGCCGGAAGCCAGCGTCTTTTAGAATTGATGCAATCGTTTCGCGCTGATCCCCCTGAATTTCGATATTGCCGTCTTTGACAGTGCCTCCAGTACCACATGTCTTTTGCATTTTTTTTGCGAGTGCTTCTTTCTCCGGCAGGCCAATGCCGACGAAATTCGAGACGACGGTGACCGTCTTCCCTCCCCGATGTGCCGTTTGCCGGATAATGTCGACCCGCCCTCGGTTCTTGTTAGACTGAGCTCGTTTGCTTTCACTAGGCTTCGGAGTGACCACTGCAGGCCCCTCTGGCAGCTTTAGGTTGTCCAGGCTACCAAATGGATTATGGGTCAGAGATTCACCCCCGCCGGTCTCGATTCGCTTCTTTTTCTTCGCCATGCTTTCGCTTCCTTCTACCAATCGGTCGGACGATAGTCTTTTAGGAATTTCCCCCAAATATGTTGCCCCGTATTAAATCCATCAATAATCGGATCCACGATTCTAGCTGCACCGTCGACGATATCTAAGGGTGGATGGAATCGATGTTGTTCTGTTTTCCGCTGGGCCACTTCGACTGGATCCTCATCAGTCACCCAGCCGGTATCAACACTGTTCATATGAATCCCACTCGAATGGTAGTCTGCCGCCGCCGTTCGCGTCATCATATTGAGAGCCGCCTTCGCCATGTTTGTGTGGGGATGCCGAGTGGTCTTGAATTTCCGATAAAACTGTCCCTCCACTGCAGACACATTGACAATGTGCCGATCTTTCTCAGCACCCTTCATCAATAGCGGTTTTAATCTGGCATTAAGCACGTAGGGAGCAATTGCGTTGATCAGTTGAACCTCCATGAGTTCCACTGAGGAAACTTCATGCATTAAAAGGCGCCATGAATTGCGATCTCTAAGGTCTACCTGTTGCAGATCCTGGTCCAGCTTACCATCTGGGAAGAGATGGGCTTCAACATCAAAGTCTTCGGCCGCTAGGGCTGATTGAGAGAGAGCGGCAGAATGAGTCAGACCCGCAAGTCCCTTTCCGCCCGTTTGACTCATCGCACTCGTAGGAGCCCCTATGGCTCCGCTTGCCCTCAGTGTTTCGTAGCGCTCCAACAAGGCCCCGGCCTCAGGTGGCAGAGCCGTCACCGGGCCAAGTTCTTGATCCATCATGTGTCGATAGAAATCCGGCGGTCGACGAACGGTCTGACAGGCATTGTTAATAATAAAATCGAGGCGATCCTGAGTTTCCCCAATATGCCGGCAAAGGCCTTCGACGCTCGGGGTGTGGCGCAGATCCACGCCATAGATATGCAATCGATCTCTCCAAACCTCAAAATCGTCTTCTTTGGAATAGCGAATCGCCGAATCCCGCGGAAACCGCGTGGTGACAATGAGAGAGGCCCCAGCGCGCAATATCTTGATTCCAGCTTGATAGCCGATCTTCACCCGTCCTCCCGTCAGTAGCGCTACCCTTCCACTTAGGTCCGCCGTTTCCGTTCGCTTTCGAAAGTTGAGCTCAGCACAGCTTGGGCACAACTGATCGTAAAAGGCATGGACCTGCGCATAGTCCTGTTTACAAATATAACAATTTTGAGGATCCACGACTTCTCGGAAGTCTTCATTCTCAACCATCTCAACGGATTCGAAGTCTTTGGGGGGAAAAACATTCGGCGTCGTAAAGACAGGTTTCGAACGTAAGGAACGAATACCGCGGGAATTCAGGGTTTTCTGATCCTTGGCAATTTTTTCCTTCTTCCGACGCTTGTGGGTCGCCTTGTTGAGCAAACGCCGTTGGGCTACATCTGGACAATAAATCTCTCCAGCGGCCTTGCGCATCCGCATGCGGTAGGCATGAGAGAGCGCAAGAAGTTGAGATCGATCCGCGGCAAGCGACTCCAAGAGATGCGTTGCCTCAATCAATCGCTCGGTAAGAGCGGGATCATCGCTTGAGACCGGTCCAGCATCGACGTCTTCAAATTCTTTTTCGCCCATCGGCATGGCCAGGATTATGCATAGTGCCTTCGAAGAGTCGAGCGAGGGCTTCAATGATCGCAGGCCTTGAGCGGGCGGTGGACGCTCGTCTTCAATCAGCCAGAATCCGCGCGAACAACACGCGGTTTCGTTCCCCTTTTCTCGCCCCATCATTGACCTGCACTTCGCCGCACGTCACCCAACTCTCTCGATCGTTCACGCGACAGATTCCCGAGTTTCCGAGGCAAGCATCGTTCTCCTCCAAGAGTACGCGCTCGGTCGCTTTGATGACCACAAGCGCCTCGGGATCAACCTGAGCAATGAAGAGCGGCGCCCGATGACGAAAGATGTGGTCATTATTCGCACCTCGACGGGTGTACACTAAGAAGAGTCCGCCGCCCACCGTCACCCAATGTTGCTGGGTATTGTAGCTTCCTAGGAGCGAACCATCGTCAAAATGCCATTCTCGAGCAGGGCCAAAATGTATCCCGTCGTCCCCCCGGCAAACGTAAGCCCCATCATCCGCACGGAGAGTCAAAAAGAAACGATCGCCAAATTGAGTCAGCGATGGCTCATAGAGCCCCCTTCCCTTTGGGATCGAATGTTCGGTTCCGTGGCTTTGGTAACTCAACGTGTGCCCATCAAACTCACACCGTGCAACGATGCTCGTGTAGATTCTACGCTCTCGATCTCGCTGATAGCGAACGGGAAGCAGGATCGATCCATCTGGAAGCACAAAAGGTTGATTGCAGCCGGCATTGGGAGCCAAAATCGGAAAACCACGTCGATCACTTCGTGGCATGGCAACCGTTTTCATCGCGCCCCAGGAAGCTGCGTCACTCCCCTTCAC
>CAJXVR010000073.1 GCA_913061285.1 uncultured Verrucomicrobiota bacterium
ACGAGATGTAGAGAGGTCTCGTGGGCTCGGAGATGTGTATAAGAGACAGCGATCAACAGCCAGGCATTTTTTGGCACGCTCTCAAAATATCTCTTCACCACCCACTCGGTAAATGTCTCGGTCTACGGCGGGGCCACTTACATCGAAAAACTAAACGATCTCCGTCCGGTCGGGGGATTGCATCTCAGAAAGAAGGCTTGGACAGCCATGTTCATGTATAGTGGGCAAGACGAGCATGTGACACTCTCTCGAGAACTCGGTAATCACACCATCTCAGTGCTTCTCTTCAATCTTGAACTCCCAGGCATCGCCTACGGATTCCATTTCTAAGGCCCCACGCAAGAATCGGCAGGAGATCCCTACAACAAGAAAGAAAGAGAGCGGGGTCTTCGCGCTTTCCCTGGCCAATAGACGTTACTCTGCTGATCAACGGGCATTGCCAATCGTGATCCCCTCCTTATGCTGACGCTTCACCGTCGAACGCAGATTAAAATAGATCATGAGAGGATTTCTCAGCCTTCTTACTATCGCCGCCCTGATCGGATTCAGTCTCCCCATCTTAGCTACCAAGCAGGCAAACGTCGTTATATTCCTCACCGATGATCAAGGTTGGGGAGATCTAAGCATCCACGGTAATACCAATCTTTCGACCCCACACATCGACTCGCTTGCTCGCGATGGAGCCACGTTTGAAAACTTCTATGTCTGCGCCGTCTGCGCGCCAACCCGCGCTGAATTCTTAACCGGCCGATATCATCCTCGAACCGGCGTCAGCGGCGTTAGCCGTGGCGAAGGCCGATTGAATCCTGACGAGACAACGATCGCCGATATGTTCCAGACCGCCGGCTATCATACGGGTGCCTTCGGCAAGTGGCACAACGGAACTCAAAGCCCGTACCATCCGAACGATCGTGGCTTTGATGAGTTCTACGGCTTCACCTCCGGCCATTGGGGGCACTACTTCAGTCCCCCGCTCGATCACAACGGGAAACTTGTGCGCGGACAGGGCTACGTCGTCGATGACTTCACCAATCACGCGATGCGATTCATTGAGGAACATCAGGATGAGGCCTTTTTTTGCTACCTCGCCTACAACACGCCGCACTCGCCGATGATGATCGACGATGAATTCTACAATAAATTCAAGCATCTCGACCCCAAACTCCGGCACCGCGAGCCTCAGCGAGAGGATCTCATGATGACGCGTGCCGCTCTTGCCATGTGCGAGAACATCGATTGGAACGTTGGTCGCATCCTCCAACAACTTGACGACTTGAATCTTAGCCAAGACACCATTGTCCTCTATTTCTCTGACAACGGCCCCAACTCATATCGTTGGAACGGCGGTATGAAAGGACGTAAAGCATCCGTCGACGAAGGAGGGCTCCGCTCGCCGCTTTTCATTCGTTGGCCTGGCCGAATCAAGTCGGGCACTCGAGTAAGACATGTCCTTGGTGCCATTGACCTTCTACCTTCCCTCGCTAGCCTTGCTGGCATCACTCCAAGCCCTGTCGCGCCCCTCGATGGACTCAGTTTCGTCCCCCTTCTGAACAAACAATACGAGGGATGGCCTCGGCGAAATCTATTCAGCCTCTGGAAAAATAAGGCTAGCGTTCGCTCTGAGCGATTTCGCTTCGTTTCTGAGGGAGGCTTGTTCGACATCCGCAACGACCGAGGCCAACACATCGACGTGGCCCATCGCTTCCCCTCCGAAACCACTCGTCTCAAAAAAGCGCTCACCAATCACCGCAAGGAAATGGCCCAGGCCTATTCCCCGTTCAAAGATCGCCCCTTCACCGTTGGCTACCGCCGGTCCACAAGCCTGCCCGCTCGGGACGGCATTGAACATGGTACCATTCAACGCAGTTCCAAAGCACCGAACAACTCCTTCTTCAAAAACTGGACCGACACGAGCGATGCCATCACCTGGGAGGTAGAGGTCGGTCAAGCTGGCGACTACGAAGCGACCGTCTACTACACCTGCGCCAAAGAGAATGTTGGCGCCCACATTCGCCTCACGGTGGATGGCCTAGCCGCCGCAACCGAAGCGAAAGTCTCCCAGGCCTTCGATCCGCCCCTGTACGACAAATCCAAAGAACGGGTCGAACGCTCTCACTACTTCGTCAAAGATTTCAAACCTCTCATCCTCGGAAACCTGCCACTTGAGAAAGGGCGGGCGAAGCTCCGTCTCCGTGCCACTCAAATCGTTGGGGATCGAGCCATTGATGTTCATTCTCTGCACTTACTTCGAAAGTAGCGGGCGCGAACAGGCATTCGGCTACCAATCTCATTCCTCCGCTTGCCAATCGCTGAACAGCGAAGTCCCGCGCAATAGAGCCGCCAAGGCATAGATTCCATCGTTGACCAATGATCTGGAGTCAGACGACAATTGCCCGATCGGCCCCTTATTCTCATGAAACGACTACTATTCTTTGTCTTCGTCACCGCGCTGCCCCTGCTCGCTACGGCGGCCAAGCGTCCCAACATTGTCTTTTTCTTCACGGACGACCAGACCACGAGCACGCTAGCCTGCTATGGCCACCCCCTTGTGAAGACTCCGAACATCGACAACTTGGCTGCGCGAGGCACTCGATTCACCAACGCCTTCGTGAGTCATTCCATTTGCTGGGTGAGCCGCACCACCATTCTCACCGGTTTGACGGGAAGAAGCTACGGCACCCCGGGAAACCGTGACTTAGCCCGCCCAGATGCGGTTCGAGAACTCTACTCGGACATTCTACGCGAGCACGGCTACCGCACCGGGTACTTTGGCAAGTGGCACGCAAAGATGCCTCCCGGATTCCGGCGCGAGGATCATTTCGATGAATTCGAAGCCATCGGTCGCAATCCATTCTACAAGAAGCAGCCAGACGGAAGTCTCCGCCACGAAACCGAAGTGATCGTCGACCGCGGGATTGATTTCATCCGTAAACAGCCCAAAGACCAGCCCTTCGCCCTCAACCTCTGGTTCAACGCCTGTCACGCAGAGGATAGTGATCGCCGCCCGTCCATCGGACAATTTCCTTGGCCCAAAGCCGTTGACGGGATGTATGAGGACGACGAAATCGCCCCGCCCCGACTCAACGATCCCGAGATTTTCGAAAGCCAGCCTGATTTTCTGAAGACAACCATCAACCGGGAACGCTTTTTCTGGCGCTGGAATACCGATCAAAAATATCGGGCAAACATGCGCGCCTATTTTCGTATGGTCAGCGGAATCGACGGGGCCATCGGAAGATTTCTAAAAGCCTTGGAGGAAGCGGGACTCGCAGACAACACGATCATCGTCTACTCAGCAGACAACGGCTACCACATGGGCAACCGCGGTTTCGCAGGAAAATGGTCGCACTATGAGGAATCCCTTCGCGTCCCCCTTATAATCGCCGATCCCCGAAGCCCTAAAACCAAGCAAGGTCAAGTGACCGATGCGATCGCGTTGAACCTCGACTTTCCGGCTACTTTTCTCGACTGGGCCGGGATCTCTGTCCCCGAACGCTATCAAGGACATAGCCTCCACCCAATCGTCCAGCAAGGCAAACCAGCCGACTGGCGAAGCGAGTCCTTCCACGAACATTTCGCCGTTCGCGGGCGCATCCCTCCCTTCGAAGGGATTCGAAACAATCAATACAAGTACGTGCGCTACATGGATCATGGAAACCACGAGTTTCTTCACGACTTAAAAAACGATCCTGACGAACTCACAAACCTTGCCAGCGATCCAGCCTACCAAAAAGTCCTCGCCGCGATGCGCAAACGCACCACCCAACGAGTCGCCGAACTCGGTGGGCCACTTCACCCATTCGAAGGCACCTTCGCGCTTTCCACTCCGCCTCATCCTGAAGCCTCAGCGGCAGTGACCGATCGCCCCGGCCCCGACGGATTCGTCAAACTCGTGGCCAACAAGGGACTTCGAGGATGGTCCGGCAATCCCAAATTCTGGTCGGTAAACAACGGAATCCTAAAGGGAGTCACTGACGGCTCCTTAAAAAAGAATCGGTTCATCACCTGGAAGGGCTCCACCATTCGCAACTTTGACCTTCGAGTAAGCGTGAGGGTCAGCCCTGGCGGCAACAGCGGCATCCAATATCGCGGCCTCTCACGCCCTGATCTTGGCCTAGATATTGTCACAGGCTACCAATGTGATGTGGTCGCCAAGAACCCCAACTACAACGGCATGCTCTACGAAGAAAAAGGCCGACGGATTCTTTCTCACACTGGAGAGAGAGTAATCGTCGATCCTAAGGGGCAGCCCTGGGTCGTCGAGAAACTACCCGTCAAGGAATTCAAAGCCGACGAGTGGCACGACTACCGAGTGCTCGTCCGAGGCAACCATCATCAGCATTGGATCGATGGGCATCCGACCGCAGACTTGATCGATTTCGATGAAGAAGGCCGAGCACTTGAAGGCGTCCTGGGCGTGCAGGTCCATGTAGGACCACCCATGGCGATCGAATACAAAGACTTCCGAATCAAGCATCTCCCTGACGACCTCCCGCTTCTTAATCCCGAGGATCACCCTATCCCTGCAGAGGCCTTCACTGTCCGCCCCCAAGGTCGGCTCCCGAAGGGTTGGAAACCGACGATCTACGGGAACCGTTGAGGCACTTACTTCGAACCGAAGATTGCCTCTCCGAGCCACCCCTTAGGGCACGCCGGCGCTGGGATACCCGACCGAACGAAAGTCAAAGCTTGAACAAAACCAACCCTCCGTAAGAAGGTTACCCCAACGCCATGGCATCAAAGAAAGAACAAATAAGCACCTTCCTGAAAGGAATTGAAACGGGCGATCCCCAAGCGGTGGCCATTGTTAACGAGAGCCAATACATCCAGCACAATCCGCTGACGCGAACGGGCACCGAAGGCTTAGCTGAACTCTTCAAACGCTTATCTAAGACAAATCCCAAGGTGGAAATTGTCCGAGTGTTTGAAGATGGCGACTTTGTCTTCGCCCATACCGACTATGACTTCAATGTGGTCGAAGTCGGTTTTGAAGTGTTTCGATTCGAAAACGAACGCGTTGTCGAGCATTGGGACAATCTGCAACTCAAGCCCGACCATGCCAACCTCTCCGGCCACAGTATGCTCGACGGCACGACCGACGCCGAAGACCTCGAGAAAACTGAAGAGAATCGAGCCTTCATTCGATCCTACACGGAAGACGTTCTACGCGACAAGCGACTGGATAAACTTGATCACTACGTCAGTGCGGAAAGCTATACCGAGCACAACCCCAAGCGAGCCGACGGTCGAACAGCGCTCCGAGAAGCACTCCAAGGCAACCAGAAACAAACGAACTACAACACGATTCATCGTCTGCTGGCCGAAGGGAGTTTTGTCCTCTGCGTGAGCGAAGGCTCTCTCGAGGGTGACCATGTTTCATTCTACGATCTCTACCGTATCAACGAAGGAAAAATCGTGGAACATTGGGACACCATTGACGAAGTCCCACCGAAAAGCCAATGGCTCAACAACAACGGCAAGTTCTAAGCCATCATCCCCCATTCCTTTTTGAATCGGAGTTATCCTAAGCACGGAGTCCATGGAATAATGCCCTCCCGTGAGCATCCATTTAGACCGGGGAATCGTTGAGCGGATCTGCCATTTTTCAGGTCCTAGGAACTACCCGAAATCCGTTGCGCCTTGCGGCAAACTTACCAACGGAGCCACAGCCGCTACTTCTCAATGAAGCGCATGCCATCGATCACGACAAAGCCGTCGGTGTTCGCATTGTTCACCGTTACGATCGCCGGCCCATCGGCTGCGAATTGAAACACCCCCAAATCGATGAAGGCTCCGTCGACGGGCGGGGTGATTCGTTCATTCACAAAACGCGTAGTTTTGCCCTTCATGTGATGAATCGTGACTGGCACGTTGGTCGCACGATTCGAATTCGCCGTGTAGGCAAATTGGACCGCATACATCCCCGCCTTAGGAAGCGGCGTTTTAAAGGCTGCCCCAGCGTCCCCTTTCGCCTGATTATTGTCATGCTTGTAGCCATAGCTGAGGTAGGAATTCGAAGCCGTGCTCGACTTCCAGTAGCCAGTCAATTCCGCCCGTTCATCATCAACAACCACTCCGTCTAGTTTCCCTGGATAGAGGATCCGCAATCCCCCTTCTTTAAATGGCACCTCGTATTCCAGTATTTGCCCATCCTTGAGCAATTGCGCACTTAAGGATTCATAGGACACATCCTGAACGGCGCCTTTGGCATCCATCGCCAGGGATGCCGCCGTCGCCGCGCTTTGACCCAGGATCATGAATACGGGTTCCATCCGGATGGAACCAAAAGCGATATGGGAACTACTGACACAAATCGTCACCAACAGGTTTTCGCATTGGGCCTTCTTCGGAAGGAGTGCTCCATAGGCGATCTTGTAGGGTGGGCATTTCACACCGATATCGCCCTCATTCTGCACATACCCCTCTGGAGTGATGTAGCGCTGGGTATTGTGGGAATCGATCGTGTAACTCCCCATACCAACGGACTCCGGGGTTTTTCTGCGCTGGAGAAGTTCATTCTCAGTCATGACGTAATGCCCACGCATACGCCGGGCTTCGCGAACATAGATTTGATGCGGCCAGTGTCCATTGTCGACAAATTCATCCTTGGGGAGTCCCCAGGAGTTCATCTTCGCTTGAATATCTTTCGGCACTCGTGGATCCGAACAGTGAAACCAGAGCCAGCCCTTCTGATAGGATTCATGTTCCTTGAGTATTTCCCGCCGCCGTTCATAGCTGGCTTCGGGATAATCGTAGTTGAACCCGATATTGTCGGTACTCATCGGACCGTGATTGTTGGTGTCGGTCTTGTGATTAGGAATGGGATCAAACTTGTCAAAGGTCTCTCTCCAACCGGCTTGATAGATTCGGCCAAGGAGTTCGTACTGCCTCGGATCATAGCCCTCTGGTTCTGAAAACGGGATCCGATTCCTCGGGTCATCGGTCAAGCACATCCGATAGCAGTAAGCCTGAAGTTTTGAATCTCCCTCGTGACGTACCCCTGGATGCTGATCAGAAACCCGCGGAATCACACCACTGTTTGGGTCTCCTGGCACGATGTAAGGATTCACAGGATTGGGGACCGCCCCGAAATGATGCCGGTGATGGAGCACCGTCGTTTGGACACCATTCCAATCTTCACCGTAAACCTCACGTCCCTCCCGGCCGACATGATAGTCCACTCCAGAAGCAGCCATCAAATCTCCCTCATAGGTGGCATCAATGAACATCTTTCCTTGAAAAGTTTTCCCGCTGAGCATTGTGATCGTCGCGATCTTCCCACCGCTCAGAGTCACCCCGTTCTCTCGATCCAACCATTCGTCACGGTAGACGGGAATATCGTAGTCGCTGACATAATCTTCAAAGACCTTCTCCGCAACTCGAGGTTCAAAGATCCACATCGTTCGATTTTTCCCATCGATGGCCGGAGTGCCCTGCCCTTTCCCGCCGTACTCGGATCGGTCCTGGAATGACCACCTTGTATCCTTTTGATATTCCTTCCAAATCCGGTGATAGAAATCTCGGGCCAGTCCCCCAATGACAGCCTTGTTCCCGGTGTCGGTCCACCCAAGCCCACCACTGGTCAATCCACCCAGATGACGATCCGGACCAACAATCACCGCCGTCTTCCCCATGCGCTTGGCCTGAACAGCCGAGATAACCCCGGCAGATGTTCCTCCATAGACCACCAGATCATAGCTCTCATGAGCACGCCCAGAGAGGATTACGGAAACGAGCCCCAAACAAATCAAACACCTAGCCACAGTCATGTTGAGCAAAGAATACCTTCCTTCTCCCCGATGTCCACAAGCGAGACGTCCCAATCAAAACTCAGAATCTGGATCCAGAAAAAGCGAGGTAATCAACGCCCCGACATTCCCGATAGACGCAGAGCACCGTTGTGGGACAACCCTATCTCGCAGCGAGAGTGCCCGATCCTATGGGAGCATCCGCATGATCATCACTCGCATGGTTCCGGGCTCAGGAATGCGGATTCGATTCCACTGCACCATATCGAACGGTTCCTCCTCGTCATATGTCCCAGTGAAGGGATCAAACCACGTGAGTTGGATCTGTCGAAATCCATCCCGAGGAGGCCGGGGAATAATCACGTCGTTTTCCTTGGGGACCAAGTAAACGAAAAGATCCGTGTCATTCGATAAACAGAAGCCGCTATTGGCCTTGCCCGTCGTCGGCTCCAACCTTGTGAGATCGTACTTCGCCACAAGCTCAGCCAAGTGACGATAGTAGTCAAGTTTGGGGCGATCAGAATGAGGCAAACGCTCAATGTCATGAATGACGACGTTCCACGAGGTGTCCTGCCAATAGTGAGTTGGGTAGGCCCCTGCAAAAACAATATGATACGCCCGCTCAAGATTGACCTCCGGACGATAGTAGTTACCAGCAAACACATGATAAGGCCCTTCCTCGTATCCCCCATGTTCAATGTTGAAGATGGGCATCTTCGGATGATCGTTACGGATTTGGCGCATCACATGCCAGGTCTCAGAGTGCCAATTCTGAACGGAGATAAAGTCCACGGTCTCAGGGAATCGATGGCAATATCCGTAGTCATGCACGGTCACTAGGCGATCATGACCATCGAGCGCACGGAGTCGCTCGATACGCTGTGTGATATACGCCCGATCATTGTGCCCGTAGCCAGTTGCCTCTTTAGAGATATCCCAAATGAGATTGGGAAATGCTTGATACCGTTTTACGACATAGTCGAAGTAACGATTGTCGGCATCAGAATTGGCTTCTGGCCAGGAGACCAACTTATTCCACACATAGATCATGACATGGGCCGCGATCCCCCGTCGATCCAGCTCTCGAAGCACCCGGTCGAAGCGCTGGAAATACTCAACGTTCAGCGTGGAAAAATCAGGCTTCGTATTGTCTCCACCAAAGGGAAACACTCGTGGTTTGCCGTAGTCGAACTCTTTGGGAAGTGTAGGATCGCGAGGCCAGCGCACGTCATAGGCGAAGACATTCATGACGACCTGATTAAATCCGTGGCGCGCGACATATTTGAGCAACGTTTCACTCTTGGGAATGCCATCTGCATTTTCAGAGTCCAAGGCAAATAGCCAGTCGATCTCAAAGGCGAGAGGAAAATAGCGCGAACCATCAGCGTATACGAAACGACGGCTGTCATCAGGGGCAAGACCAATTGGCCCCCGTTGTCCAAGCGCTGCGGGCCCAACCCTCACTGTCCCCCTCAATCCATCAAGAGCAGCCAAGGAGGACGCCGTCTCGTAGGTCCAGATACCTTCTGAGGGCAAAGCCAGACGAAGTACGAAGCGCATCCCGCCATCCCAAAACCCGGGAATGGAGCGTGAATGCCCAGACGAATTGACAAAGCGTGCCGAGAAATCGATATCAAAACCCAACTGAGCACCAGGATCCGCAGTAAACCCGATGTCCAAGGGCGCCCATTTGGCAACTGAATGGTTTGAGCTCTCCTGCGCCCTCGAAGGGCTAACCCCAAGCAATGTGACAATTAGTAAAATACTCAGATATCGAAACGACAGCATCTGCTAAACAAAACACTTCAGAGGCCAGACAACAATTACGAAAATTCTGTGAAAGAAATGAAGATACAGAATTGATTGAAGGACTCGAATCGGCTTCCTCGCCCATGCCTAGGCAGCGTGCCGAACAAAGCTAAGCTGTGGCCATACATCCCCCAAAGGAACCCAATCAGATTGAGATTACCCTCTCAACAAGCCGGCATCTCTCACACTACTACCAAACTGCCCCACATCGAGATTGTGTTGATGCAACAATTCCAGATACAAATTGCAAAGCGGCGTCGGCTTCTCCAAGACCCTATGGCCCTGGTGCCGATAACCGCCTCCGGCAACGATCATCGGAAGATTCTTACAGGTGTGATTAGAGGCGTCCCCGAAATTACTCCCGATGACAACAGTCGTATGGTCCAACAGACTTCCCTCCCCCTCTGGAATGCGATCGAGTTCGACCAAAAAGGAGTTCAGATGTTTGAGAATATCTCGTTCGATCAGACTTAGTTTTCCTAGCGCGTCCTCTTTCCCTCCATGATGAGAGAGCGTATGCCAACCGCCCGTCGCTCCGGGGACATTAATGGCTCCATAGATCCAGTCCATCGAGAAGGTAATCACTCGAGTCGAATCCGTCTGAAAGGCCAGTTTCGACAGTTCGAGCAGATTGCTGATTTTGGTTGAGAAGGCGAATTCTTGATCGTCACTCAGCGGATTAGGAACCACCGGTTTCTTGGCGGAAAGCCAAAGCTCCTCGTGCTTCAACTGCGCTTCGAGTTCAGAGACAACCGTTCGATAAGCATCAATTTTGGAAGATTCTCGCCCCTGCTTTCTCAACTGCTCCATATCCCGGTAGAGACACTGAACCACATACTGGTCATTGCTAACCTGACGCCGCCTTGCACTTAGATCCTCCTGCCCGAAGAGTTTATTGAAGACTTGAGTCTCATCATGCAAGGGGGGAATCGGCACCCCGCGGCGATTCCAGGAACATCCCCAACCACGGTCATAGATGCTCAAGGGTAAGAAAGGGAAGCGGGTGCCCTTTCCGAGTTGCTCCGCCAGGATCTGATCGATGGAAATGGTATTCTTAAAATGAGCCGCTTCAGGATAAGGCGCTCCGGTAAGAAAGGACTTTTCGGAATCGTGATTACTCGTGTCCATGCCGGGATGGTAGAGATTTTGAAAGACAGTCAGCTTCTCCTTCACCGCCAAGTTCTCCAAATAGGTCGAACTTGAGACATCCCCCCGTACCTTAGGAAAGAAGTGGGGCTCGTAAAACCCCAAGGAATTGCAGATGAACATCACCCGTCTGGGCGGGCTTGAAGGTTTCGGTGTATTGCCAGCACGAAGTCCAAGCGCGTTCATCGCCAATGGAAGCGCCGCCCCAAACTTCAAAAACTCTCGTCGACAAAAGTGCTTCATTTTCTTCCTTCGTGGAGTGAATAGACGATGACCTCTGTGATCAAATCCTTCATGCGGTAGCCCTTCACACCAGCAGCAATGCGATCGAAAAGTTCCAGCCGCTGTTCCAAGCGGGCCGAGTATCCATTGACATACTCAAAGAACTTCTTGGCAACATTATAGGCAATCTTGCGCTGATCTGAAGCGAGTATTTTTTTCAGCCCAAACACATTCTCAAACGGACGTTGGTTCACTTCCCCCGAAGCATCCACCGTTCCACCGAGACGATAGTAGCCCTCCATACGGTAGATGAACGTCGCTTTGTGTGCCTGTTTGACCCTATACCGTTCACGCCATTGCCCGGACGCATCAAAATTCTCGAGGGCAAACCCATAGGGATCGATGCTCTTGTGACAGGCATAACAACTCCGGTTGTCTTTGTGCAGTTCGATCTGCTCCCGAAGTGTGAAGGCCTCACCGTGCGCCGGCTCGATGGCCGCAACGTTCTCGGGAGGCGGGGAAAGCGGCGTACCGACAATGTTCTTCGACACCCAGGCGCCTCGCAAAATGGGTGACGTGTCATACCCATCCGTTGTCACCTTCAGCACACTCCCCATTGTCAAGAGCCCTCCGCGGGGAACCTTCTCAGAGAACGAAACCTTCCGCATCGACTGGCCGACAACACCGTTGATTCCGTAGTGCTGAGCCAGGGATTGGTTTAGGAACGAAAAATCCGAATCAATCAAATACCTCACGGGTAGATTCTCTCGAATCAAATAGCCAAGATACGCGTGCGTTTCCAACGGAAAGTAGTAGTCCAACAAATCATTGTAGCGAGGGTAAAGCTTGAGGGAGGGTGCAACCTGTTCAAGAGATCTTAGATTTAGCCATTGATCGCAAAAAGAACGAATCATGCGTGCACTCCGCTCATCATCAATCATCCTATCAATCAACTCTCGAAGGGTGTCATCTGAGATCGCGGCACGATTCGCGAGCAGCCGATTCTCTTCGTCCGGAACCGAAAGCCAGAGGATCCGAGCCAGATCAGCCGCCATCGAATCCGCCACGGCACGCTGCTCTCCAGGGGCCATGAGGAAGCGAGGGGAGCAGAGGATCGCCTTGAGCCCTCCTTTGATTGCCTGAACGAAATCCTCTCCTTCCTTGAAATGACGAAGACTGACCCGAATGTAGGGAGCTAACTCATCCTCGGTCAGATCGGAAGCAAACGCCCTTTCCGCAAAGCGCTGGAGTATCCTCCTCAAATCATCCTTCGAGCGGGAAGCCAGTGCAACCCTCGATCGCGAAGGCATTTCGTCATCCGAACTGAGGACTTTCGAGTCCAAAGCCAGCGCCCCAAAAACCTGTTGATACGGTCTCGGCGGCCAACGGTCAAATACCGGCCCACGAACTCTCAACTGCTTGATATAGGCCCCCTGCTCAGGCGATTTCTGCCGAAAGGTATGTTTGGAATAGCAGTGCACCGAGACATTCTCGCCAGGATTGAGAAACACCCGTAGGGAATGGGACGCTAGAGACCGATTACCCAAAGAGACCACCCCGAGCAATCGCTGTGGTTGGGGCCGATCATCGGCAAAATAATATCTCCCCGCGTAAACCTGAAGACTGACATCCTCCTCAAACTCACCCACTTTCAATGCATCAAAAGTCAGATCATACCAACCCGGAACCGGAGGTTCAAAATTATCGTAAAAGAAGGAGTAGTTATTCCCATTGTTCGCCCGGGTCCAAGAGAAGAGAATCCCTTCGTCATGTGGTTTCAGATAGCAACGGTAGCTTTCATGGCTGTCCTTCACTTTATTCGTCTGCCAGACTCGTTCGGTAGGAATGCCTTCAACAGGAAGCGCATGGTCGAGCATCTCGTCTACGACGCTAAAGTAAGCGCTGAGCACCTCGCGGCTCAGCTTGATCCTTCGATCCGAATCGAAATCATAGGTTCCACGATCCTCAGGAATATCGTCGGCCAGCTCTAACTTCGTTCCCAGCAAATCATTCACTGAGAAGACGAATTCCTGTCGACTCTTTCGTCGAAAAGAAACTGGAGCGTGCTCTGCCTCCCGCTTTGCTAGCCAATCCAAGACGCTGCGCCGCTCCTCTTGTGACAGTTGCTCCTTGCCCGCGGGTGGCATTTTCCCGGTGATCAGATTCTCGAACAGCAGCGAGCCATCCGGCTTGTTGTGTTTCAAGAAATCGACCACGTCGAAATTGCCTTTCTGAGAGAGCTCATCATGACAATCGAAACAATACCGTTCCAAGATCTTCTCTGGCTTCGACTCAAGGGCCTTAAGGGAAGGAAAGCCCCAGAAACAGATCAACCCAAGCATCAAGCGAGTAGCATCCGTCACGAACGGCTTATGACCTATTGAATGGATGATGGCGGCCATTGATAGCGACAAATTCAAGGAGAGAGAGAGCTTAACAACGATCTATCCTCAATTCAATCATTCAACGGCACAGGCCCAAGATCGGCACCAAGGCGGCAGTGCTGCCGACACTATTCGGCCTCGATCAGATTCCGATCAAACACTTGCCCGATTCGAGCCCGAAGCATTTGCACCGCATCGGCCCGTTGAGACGCCCGGACGAACACGACAAAACTCCCAGCCCGCTTGGGCAGACGGCTTCTCCGAGAATAACGACGATTTTCAAAACCAGTCGATTCCAGTGCACTCATCACCCTTGAAATCAGCTCCCCTTCCGGATGCAATTCGATTCGAGCAACAGCCGTGTTCTGCAAGGCATCTTTGGATTCCTCGACATCCTCGGGGCGCACCATAAGATCGAATTCCATTCGACGAGCCCCATCAATCAACACGTCCGAACGTTTCACAAAAGTCCCTTCAATTCCAGAAAGCGAAACCTTGGCCCACGCTTCACGGGCCACCAGTTCATCAGAATACCGCCCCACCGACTCCGTGGCAGCCTCGATCAGCTTAGCATAAGTCAGATCCACGCTTGCCTGAAGTTTCCGGACGAATTCAATATCCTTCAATCTCCCACTCGCCCCCGTCACAGTTTTTGCAATCATCGTATCCGAAAGGCCAGCATCATCAGCGAGATTTTGAATTCGTTGATGCCGTTTGGTCGCGGTGGAATACCTGGAAGAGGCCGCGACCAAAGCCGCATTGGCCTCCCTAATCGAAAGTTGTTTTCCACGTGAAGAGGAAGGGGATAGCCCCCAAAGAAAAAGCAACCCCAGTAGAATCGCAACGCCGCCCCCAATCAATGCCAGACCTTGCCTACGAACGCGAAAACCGGATTTCATAATCCACTAGGCAGAATCGCTATTTGAGCCATAACGAAGGATTCGACAACGAACGAGCTAGAAGGTTCAAAGGTCACAATTCGGGAGTCGCCTCCCCCTCACACCCTCTGCCATGCCAACAATAGAAGGTAAGGGAGGATATCCCGTTCGCCCCAACCACACTAAGGGGCCTTGAATCCGGTTGCCCTCCCCTTCCCGACGACAGGAATCTACAACATGATATCATGGACCACATCATGCCCCTCGACCCCGGTGAGGCGAAGATCGAGCCCTTGAAACGGCACTGACAAGGTTTTGTGATTAATGCCAAGGGCGGCAAGGATGGTCGCATTCAAATTGTTCACGTGCACCGGTTTTTCCATAATGTTGTAACTAAAGTCATCGGTCGCCCCATAACTCATACCCGGCTTAATACCGCCACCGGCCAACCATACAGTAAAGCAACGAGGATGATGGTCGCGCCCGTAATTCTCTCGAGTCAATTTTCCCTGACAATAAACCGTCCGCCCAAATTCACCCGCCCATACAACCAGCGTGTCATCGAGCATCCCCCGCTGTTTCAAGTCCCGTAGAAGTCCTGTCGTTGGTTGATCGGTATCCCGGCACTGGCCACTGATCTGTTTCGGCAAGGTAAAATGCTGATCCCATCCCATGTGATACAACTGAATAAAGCGCACGTCTCTTTCTGCCAAGCGACGGGCCAGGAGGCAGTTGTTCGCATAGGTCCCCCGGTTACGAACATTAGGGCCGTACATATCAAGAACCGACTTCGGTTCATTCGAAGTATCTGTCAATTCCGGAACAGAAACCTGCATGCGATACGCCAACTCGTATTGGGCAATTCGGGTGCTAATTTCCGGGTCCCCTACGTGATCGTGACGATGCTGATTGAGCACCCCGAGGTCATCAAGCTGACGTCGTCGCGTGGGTCGGTCAATGCCATCGGGATTCGACAAATAGAGTACCGGATCCCCAACCGACAAAAATTTCACCCCTTGATGACGTGAGGGTAGCATTCCAGAACCCCAGAGACGATCATACAGAGGCTGGCAACTCGGGCGCCCAGTCCCGCGCGAGACCATCACGACGAAGGCCGGCAGATCCCGATTCGCCGAACCAAGACCATAACTGACCCAAGATCCCATACTCGGCCGACCGGCCAATTGGAAGCCGGTTTGGAAAAAGGTAATCGCCGGGTCATGGTTGATTTGCTCTGTGTACATCGACTTGATAAAGCACAACTCATCAGCAACGTTCGGCAGATGCGGCATGAGCTCGCTGATCCACGCCCCACTATCGCCATGGCGTTTGAAGGCGTACTTCGATGGAGCCAGAGGAAAGCGAGTTTGACCGGAGGTCATCGTTGTCAAGCGCTGCCCTTGTCTCACCGATTCCGGCAAGTCCTGATCAAAGCGGTTATCCAATCCAGGTTTCGGATCAAAAAGATCGAGTTGCGATGGGGCTCCGCTTTGAAAGAGATAGATAACGCGCTTGGCCTTGGGCGTCACATCCGGCAAGCCCGTCACTCGCATCGGTGACGATTCAACATTCTTCGCAGCGAGAGCAGGCCTAAGCAGGGCCCCTAACGCTGCGCCTCCGATCCCAAGTCCCGTCCGTTGGAAGAAATAGCGACGGGTCATTTCCAGCCGCTTCTCAATCAGATCCTGAGGTGTTTGATTTTGCATGATTATTGGGCTCGCTCGCCTTTTCCAATCTCTACTAATTGCGAAGCCAACGGGGTCTGCTTCCTATTCCCGAGTCACCGTCTCGTCAAGATTTAGGATCATATTGGCAATCGCCGTATAGGCAGCAAGTTCTGCTGAGCCCTGCCTACTTGATGACGTTTCCCCGATCGCCGCCAGGTCGGCGACGGCCTGAGGATGCTGCTGGTAGTGGTTCAAGTGCATCCGATATCCCCGCGTCAAAGTCTCTAATTCGACGGCATCGGGAAACCGAGCAAGTACCAATCGCCAGCCATAACGGAGGCGATCAACCATCTGATCGCCTCCCTCACGCATCATGCGCTCGGCAAAAACGCGTGCCGCCTCAACAAACTGAACGTCATTCAAGGTCACAAGCGCTTGTAGCGGCGTGTTAGTAGCCCGCCTCGAAACGTCACAGCGCTCGCGGCCACTCGAATCAAATAGAATCATACTTGGAGGGGCCACCGCCCGCTTCCAAAACGTATACATGCTCCGGCGATAAAGATCTTCCCCCGATCCGCGAGTGTAACGCATTTTTTTATCGTAAGCCACTTCCTCCCAAAGACCAGCTGGTTGATACGGCTTCACACTTGGACCTCCTATGACCGGTTCCAACAATCCACTGACGGCAAGGGCCTGATCACGAATCGTTTCACCGGCAAGCCGAAAGCGCGGACCTCGGGCGAGAAGACGGTTCTCTGGGTCGCGAGCATACAATTCAGCAGTCAGCACCGACGATTGTCGATAGGTAGCGCTCGTGACGATCAAGCGTAGCAGGGATTTGATGTCCCAGCCCGACCGAACGAATTCTGTGGCTAACCAGTCCAACAATTCTGGATGACTCGGATAAGCGCCTTGCGCGCCGAAGTCGTCCACGGATTCAACCAAGCCAGTTCCGAAGAGCATCTGCCAGTAGCGATTGACCGTCACTCGTGCGGTCAACGGATTATCAGAGGACACCAGCCATTGAGCCAATCCCAGTCGATTGTTCGGCGCCCCCGCCGGCAATTGCCCGAGACTGACTGGAATCGCAGGAAAGACCTCCTCCCCGGGTTGGTCATACTGACCTCGATTCAGAATGAATGCGGGCCGACGTTCGGGCATCTCGGACATGACCATGACACTGGTCGAGGCCGTTTTCTCTAGCCGAGCCAAGACGCTCTCGGCCTCGCGGACCTGCGAACGCGAGGGAGCCAAGACAGGGGCAATTTGACGGAAGTAATCGATTAGAACTAAGCGTTCCTCATCCCCAATAGCTCCATTCGGAACACCGAGAGCAGCAATCACATTAGAAGGTAACCCTGACTCACCTTCTAATGCCGGATCCGTTGACGATGACAGTGAAAAACGGAAGCGCCCCACGGCATGCCGGTTGAAGGATCCATCATGACGCATTCGGACCGTTAGAACGGTCTCCTTCGATGTGTTCAAGGGCTCTGCTAAGGTAAAGACGGCAGACGTATCAAGCATCTTCGGACGCCCAAAGACCGCCCATCCCGAACCAGACTTTCCATCGATTGAGAGATTGATCGGATAATTGCGCTGAGAATACCCCGCCATTGCCGAAGCGATTGCCAGACGCGTCGCCTTCCCTGAGACCGTTTCCCCTTGTTCGATCTCGAATTCTGTCAGCACGAAATTGCCATTCACCGACCGGGCCAACCCACCATTCGTCAGACTTGGATGCGTCAAGGTTTCCAGCCGAATCCCCGTAACCAAGCCCGTCCCAGGGCGGATCTTGATCGTGTAGGTGGGATTACTCGGATTGCCACCACTCGACAAAAAGGAGCCGTCCGCCAAGGATTGAAAGGTCACATCCCCAGTGGAGTGGGCATTCAAAACTGTGGCGGCTTGCCACATCGATGACCGCTTTCCCTCCCGAAGATCTCGACGAACATCCTCAACCCATTCCTCGAATTCATTCAAAAACTCGGGACTCACCGATTGCTGAGCCGCCTTCAATTCCTGAATCCGTTGTTCTGCCATTCGCCGCTTCGCTTCGGTTCCAGGGACCGGCACCGTCAAGATAGGCTCTGCATTGCCCTTGTTTCCATCACGCCCGTTCTCTGGCACGTTATTGAAATAGGAAAAGAGGGAATAGAATTCCCGTTGTGAAATGGGATCGAATTTGTGGGAATGGCAGCGGGCGCAGCCCACGGTCAAGCCCAACCAAATCGTCCCCGTTGTTTCGAGTCGATCGATCACATACTCCACGCGGTATTCTTCGGGAATCACACCGCCCTCACCGTTGATTCTGTGATTCCGATTAAATGCTGAAGCAATTTTCTGCTCGATGCTGGCATTCGGCAACATATCTCCTGCAAGTTGTTCAATCGTGAACTCGTCGAACGGCTTGTTTTGATTGTAGGCATCGATAACCCAGTTTCGCCAAACCCACATCTGACGCTCTTTGTCATTTTGATAGCCATTCGTATCGGCGTAGCGTGCAGCATTGAGCCACCCCAAAGCCATGCGTTCGCCGTACCGTTCCGATTCCAAAAGTCGATCCACTACTCTCGCGTAGGCCCCGTCTGATGAATCTTGCAGAAACATTTCAACCTCCTCGGGCGTTGGGGGAAGCCCAGTTAGGTCTAAGGTCACACGCCGGATCAAGGTCTCCTTGGACGCTTCAGGAGCGGGCCCCAAACCAGCATTCTCCAGCTTTCGCAGGATGAAGGCATCCATTGATTGCCTCGTCCAGTTAGTCTGATGAACCGCCGGCACCACAGGGCGTACCGGAGGAACAAACGACCAGTGTGATTCAAACTCCGCCCCTTGATCGATCCAACGACGCAGCAATCGCTTGTCCTCAGGACTGAGATGTTTACCCGATTCGGGAGGCGGCATGAGATCATCGGGATCATCGGTTGAAATCCGTTTAATCAATTCACTCTCCTCGGGATCCCCCGGAACAACGGCCCGATAACCACCCCGATCCTCCTTAGCCCCCTCAGCGTGATCCAATCTCAGATCCGCCTTACGATTTCCTTCATCGGGCCCATGGCAGTGATAGCAATTCTCGGAGAGCAAAGGGCGAATATCCCGCCCAAAGCGGATGGGCTGAGAAAGCGCACTCTCAGCATTCGTAATCCATTCGACTCCGCCGCTGCAAACAAAGACCAGCAACAGCCAAACGACGAACCTCGGCGTAGAATTCAACATAGCAAGAGCAGACTCAGAGACTCAGCGTTGTCGTCAGACAGAATTGAGTTCCTTCCAACAAGCATCCCCTGACAAGCGGGCGCCAGCAGGTTCATTATTATTACTTAGCAACATTCTCAGCACAATGTAGCAAGCCGGAGACACTGCACTTGCCAACTATTTTCTAAGGCAAACCCAAACGAAGCACAACCCAAACACGGCAGAGAAAGCCGGCTGAGAAATTTCTGGTCAGGAATGAGCAAGAATCGATGCTTTCAATCCAATGCATGAACAAAGCTTCTCGCTCAAATGGTCAAAATCTCCTATAAGCCTGTTTCGGAACGAAATAAAACAATAATGAAATCAAGAATCCAAAACGCATTCCTCCTAAGCATCACCGCAACAATCCTCCTCGCAGGCTGCAATAAAGAAGCCGAGACAGCAGCTCCGACCGCTACGCCAGAAACTGTCGACCCGCTGACGGCTGTCGCAGAGAAGGTAGAAGAGACAGCAAACAGCGTGAAAGAAATGGCAACGCCGGCAAAAGAGGCAGCACAAAGTGTTCAAACTGAAGGAGAACAGGCCAAAGAAGCCGTCACGGAAGCCGTCAGTGAAGGCAAGAAGAACGCCCTGCAGATCATCGAATCGGTAAAAGAATTGGTCGGACAAGCGAAGTATACCGAAGCGCTTGCAGCCATCAGTGAACTTTCCATTGATCAACTAAGCCCTGACCTTCAACAAGTGGTCAATGGACTCAAAGAAAAAGCTGAGAAAGCCCTCGCCTCCACCGCTGCCGGAAAAGCCGGCGAGACCATCAACAACGTTCTCAAGGAAAACAACATCAAGCTCGAGAACCCTTTTAAGAAGTAGTTCTAAAAAACGAGCGATGGCAGTAGGGGCCCAGAGATCTTTGTGTTCCTACTGCCCTCATCGCGGGCTTCAAGGACAAGAGGCAATGGAGTCCCCACGCCTCTTCTCCAGAAAGCGATCAGAGTCGCTGCAAAATTCGGTTCCATCGCGTCCAGCACGCTCCCTTTGAAGCACCCTAGGTTCAAGCCATTGAAAACGTTTGTCGCCCTCGGTCTCACCAGCCCCCCAGACCTTCCATCGCGTTCCGATTCAGCCTAAGACTGTCTCTGTTCCGACTCTCCAGCAGCGGAAGCTGTCGAAAAGACCGAATCATTCTCTGATCCAGCCCGATAATGCTCGCGTCGAGCTGCCATCGGAGCTTTCCTGGCAAAGAACGTTTGGTGAACTTCAGAGCCGATGTCGTTTAGCCGATTTTGAAGATTATCCAAATACTCATGGAGACCGGCTTCGACAACATTCTCGGCACGAGTGTAAGTGAGATCTGAACAAAGCGAGCCAAGCGCCCTCTCCACATCATTCTGGACCTGACCGTCGGGGGTCTTCGAGATGGCATAGAGCGATTCCCGGGCACGATCAAGACAATATCGAACGGCTCTTGGAAACTGGTGGTTAAACAGAAGAAAATCGACCACCCGAAACGGAGAGATGCGTCCACACTCCTTTCGATACATCTCAAACGCGCTAGCCGATCTAAGCACAGCCCCCCATTGGATATGATCGATTGGTGTACCAACTTCGGTAACAGATCGGAGCAGAATAAAGTATTTCACATCAAGGATTCGAGACGTCTTGTCGGCTCGTTCCAACATCCGACCTAGTTGGTAGAAATGATAGGCTTCTCCTCGAATCATCGTTGAATCTGTGAGTCCCATGAACGTGCTCGCTCCCCGGCGCACTTGGAGGAAATAGCGATTAAGGGATTCGATGGCATCCGCGTTGGCCCCATTATCGCGAACGAAGAGGTAGTATTCATTGATCTGTTGCCACATTGACGAAGTAATGATTTCCCTCACCCTTCGGGCATTTTCTCTCGCAGCTTTCAAACAGGAGAGGATCGAATTTGGGTTATCTTCGTCGAAAGCGAGAAAGAAAATAACATTCTCTTGGGTTGGGCTTGGAAAGCGTTTGGCAAAATCCTTGTGATCGCCAGAAGTGTTGACCAAAGGTTGCCATTGCTGTTCCTGACCAACATCAGAATCGAGCATTAGATGAAGATTCACGCTAACGAATCGAGCAACGTTGTCTGCCCGCTCGATGTATCGACTCATCCAATAGATGGAATTAGCAACTCGACTTAACATGGTTCAGGTTCCTGCATCACCCAGGTATCCTTGCTGCCGCCACCCTGGGATGAATTCACGACGAGCGATCCCTTCTTCAAGGCAACCCGGGTTAGCCCCCCCGGAAGAACATAGATATTCTCTCCGTAAACAATATACGGTCGAAGATCAACGTGCCGTCCTTCGAGGACGCCATCGCAAATCGTTGGGACACGAGACAGTGAGAGCGTCGGTTGAGCAATAAAATTTCGAGGATTCGCTTTTATCTTCTCAGAAAACTCAGCGTGCTCCGCTTTGGTCGCGGCTGGTCCGACCAGTAACCCATGCCCTCCGGATTCGTTGGCCGGCTTGACAACCAGCTCCGAGATATGATCGAGAACATATTGACGATCCTTCTCATCCGCACAGATATAGGTTGGAACGTTCGGCAAAATCGGATCTTCCCCAAGGTAGTATTTGATAATTTTCGGG
Organism: uncultured Verrucomicrobiota bacterium; assembly: GCA_913061285.1. Classification (GTDB taxonomy): domain Bacteria; phylum Verrucomicrobiota; class Verrucomicrobiia; order Limisphaerales; family AAA164-E04; genus UBA2970. The sequence goes on from CAJXVR010000073.1 coordinate 21,674, forward strand.
ACATAGGCGTAGATCACCTTATCGTCAGCAACGCCTGTGCCTGGAGCATTTGCGAGTGCCACATGCCCTGCTTGATACGCGCGCATCAGCCCGGGCACTCCAAGCATCGAGTCTTTTCGAAAGCACTCAGGATCCAGGAAATCGTCATCAAGGCGCCGGTAGATGACGTCAACCCGTTCGAACCCATCTGTCGTCCGCATCCAAACAAAATCATCGAAGACAACAAGGTCATTCCCTTCCACAAGCTCGGCACCAAGTTGCTGGGCAAGAAAACTGTGCTCAAAATACGCCGAGTTGTATGGCCCGGGAGTCAACACAACACACTTGGGAGCTGCCACGTTGTCAGACACCAAATAATCGAGCGCATCCCTGAGCTCAAAGGGATATTGATCTACGGACCGAATTCTTCCCGCCTCGAAGAGACTCGAAAAGAGATTCTTCATGAGATGCCGATTCTCGAGCACGTAGCTCACACCCGAAGGACAACGAAGATTGTCTTCAAGAACATACACCTTCCCATCGGAATGCCGAATGAGATCCGTGCCAGTAATATGGATCCAGATACCTCGAGGCGGGTTTAACCCGATGCATTCTCGACGATAGTCTTTAGACGATTCCAGAACAGATTTTGGGATGATCTTATCTTTGAGAATCTTCTGTTCGTGATAGAGATCATCAATGAAAAGATTCAGCGCTCGAATCCGTTGGGAAAGGCCTGCTTCGATACCGCTCCATTCCGTTGCCGAAACGATCCGGGGAATCAAATCGAAGGGGAACGTCTTCTCAACCCCTCGATTATCCTTGTAAACATTGAAGGTGATCCCCGCTCGCACCATGGCGAGCTCGGCGGCATGCTGTCGCTGGAGGACCTGCCCTTGCGTGAGTCCACTCAAACGCTGGACCAACGGGGAAGCGGCGGCCCGAGCCTTACCGGCCGCTTCGAAGATCTCGTCGTAAAAGTCACCGACGTCATAGTTGGAAAGGTCCATGGTCCCTCAATTCTCAATCTTACAATGATCCATTGTGTGGTAACGGCTAACCATTAGCAAATTGAATACCAGGGTCTTAATATGGGAAATGAGTGCGTAATCTGCTCAAAACCAACCAATTAAATGACCGCGACAAGTCGCACGTGGTGACATTTTGCCAACCAAGCACTCATTCCACAATCGGTTCGGACTCAATCGCCACCAAGGATCTCCGCAGAGCCCCCTACCCTTCGTTCAATTCTCGCATCTGGACTCCAACCTTCAACGTCTCTGTCCCGCCGCCGCGGAAGATGGTCCCTGCCGTCGGCGTCGCATCAACATAGTTCCGACCACAAGCCACCCGAATATGATCCTGGGCTACCACGCACCCGTTGGTGGGATCGAAACCACGCCAGCCAACATAGGGAAGATAGACTTCGGCCCATGCGTGCGAGGCTTCCGATTGAATCTTGTTTGCATAATTTGCCCCCGTGTAGATATATCCCATTCGATACCGAGCAGGGATGCTTAGGAGCCTCGCCAAGCAGATAAACAAATTCGCGAAATCCTGACAGACACCTTTGCGGGACGCGTAGACATTGAAGGGAGTTGTGCTTAAGGAGGTACTTGCTGGCACATACTCGTAGTCGCGATAAATCCGCAGATTGATATCTTCAAGGGTCCGGAGAAGGTGGGAATCGTTGCGCTCAACAAAGCTCATGGCGTATTCGGTGAGTTCGCTCAATTGAGGCTCCGGCAATTCTGAGGGCAAAAGATAGGGCATCATCATTTGTCGCTGCCATGGCATCCAAACGAGCGGAATCGATGTTTGGCGTCGTGAGAGACTGTGATCGTCCGGAGGGGCTGCAAAAATCTTTACCTGGCTCGTTGCCTCGACCGTCAATCGATCATACGGGGTATCGATCGTACAATGAATCGCTTGGTTCCCAAAAACATCTTCGTAGAGGATCTTTTCTGCCGGGGAAGAAACACGCAAACTCGTTTTCACGACCTCCTGGATCGGATCGTCTGTCGGTTGAAGACGGAAGAAATGGGTACTATGCTCCACCGCTTTCTCATACTCATATTCCGTCGAATGCCTGACCTCAAAAAGACGGTATGCAAGCTGCGATCCATCCGGAGACTGCGATTGAGCCCGAACATTGAGCACATGCGCCTGAGACTGCTCGACAGGCATGGCCCCAAACGCAGCTGATTCTTGCGGCTGTCTGACTTGTCCCCCGCGGACAGGCAGGACAGACGACATTGAATTATCTGGAAGGCTGGCGAGACTGTCCCAAACGACAGCGCCACGCCGCACGATAATCATCTGCCCCCTCTGCAACGGAGTCCAATTGCCACTTAGAAACGGGGATGAACTCAACATCAAGAAAGTCCGGTAAGTATCCCTAGGATCCGACAAGACGACGCGAGCAAAGTCAGACTCGAGGCCCTTCAAACTTTCTGGAGGCAGGAAGCGAGCATAGCTGAGCTGTTTCGGTGAATTGGTCCCCTGAAAAGCTACAATGCTGTCGCCATCAGAAATGAACATGTCAGCGCTCCCAATTCGATCAAATCGCTTGAACCACGTATGCATCAACTGGGGATCTACATTGGATATCTTCCGAGCGTCGCCCTCCTGTAGTTGGGTCAAAAGATTACAAAAAGCTAGCTCAGAATCAGTACTCCCCAATGGCTCGAGCAAGCGCCTCTTTCTGCCATGTAGTTTTTCAAGCTCCGCCTTTTCCAGATCGCCATTGTGCATAAAAAGCCAATCGCGCCCGGCGAAACTTCGAGAGAAGGGTTGCGTCTCAGTATGACTATATCCGGGGCTAGCACCGCGGACCTTGCAGAAGAAAACGGTCGACCTAAAATTCGACCAATCAGTCAACGCATTCATGAGAACCTGGGTCCCCCGAGCAGCTGGATCCTTGGCAACCATCGCCGACTGCCGGTCTCCTGGATACCAGCCCAAGCCCCAGCCGTTGCAGTGACTGCTGTTGATGCCCTCGACAAGATTCACATTGATCGAAGGAGATCCAGGGCCGTCGAGACTTAGGCCAAAAATATCGCTAGTTAGAAGAGGAATATTAAACAAGCTACCAAGAAAATCAGGTTCTAATAAATCCGATCATTTTCGCAAAAACCTATGCGTTCCCGCGAAAGCCATCTCAGCTTCTCACGCTTGCAATGCAACGTCTATGAGCATTATTGCAGCCCTCCACCACGTGAGCCATTATCACTATGATCATCCGGCAACACTCGGCATGCAGACGGTTCGACTGAGGCCTGCACCGCACGTCAGATCCAACATTCAATCCTACTCTTTAAAAGTTTCCCCCAAAGCACACTTCATCAATTGGCACCAGGACCCCTTCGGTAATTTTCTCGCTAAGATTCTTTTTCCCGAAAAAGTCTCTGAATTCAAGATTGAGGTCGACCTCCTCACTGAAATTCGCGTCTTCAATCCCTTCGACTTTTTTCTCGAGGACCATGCCAAGGAATTCCCCTTTACCTACGAAGTAGGGCAAAGAGAGGAATTGACCCCCTACCTGGAAATCAAAGAACGAGACGCCGCCCTAGTTCAATGGATCTCTGAGGTCGATCGTTCGCAGCAAGGGATCATCGATTTTTTGGTCGCGATCAACCAAAAACTCAACTCACAGCTTAAGTATACCGTCCGACTCGAACCTGGAGTCCAAACTTGCGCCGAAACGCTGAAGCTCGGCAGCGGCTCATGCCGTGACATGGCATGGTTGCTCTGCCAGGCACTCCGGCACCTCGGTTTGGCAACTCGCTTCGCCTCGGGCTATCTCATCCAGCTAGCGGCCGATGTTAAATCCCTAGACGGACCATCGGGAACAGAGGTCGATTTTACAGACCTCCATGCATGGACCGAAGTTTATCTTCCCGGTGCCGGTTGGGTAGGACTCGATCCAACGTCTGGCCTTTTCGCCGGGGAGGGCCATATCCCCCTATGCTGCACCCCGAATCCATCCAGTGCTGCACCGGTCACCGGCACCTTGGAAAGCGGGATACAGTCCACCCTCGATCATGAAATGTCCGTCACACGAATTAAGGAAGCCCCACGGGTGACCCAACCCTTTACCGCAGCCGAGTGGCACGCAATCGACCAGCTTGGTAAGGAGGTGGATCTGCAATTAAAGGAAGAGAATATCCAGCTAACAATGGGAGGAGAACCCACCTTCGTTTCCCTTGATGATCGCGAAGGCGATGCGTGGCATTTCTCAGCCATGGGAGGAAACAAGAGTCAACTCGGATACGATCTCTTCAAGCGACTATCAGCCCGTTTCGCGCCTGGCGGGCTCCCCATGCATACTCAAGGGAAATGGTACCCAGGCGAGGTCCTACCTCGCTGGGCCTTGACCTGTTTCTGGAGACGGGATGGGGAAGCCATGTGGCAAGATTCAACTCTTCTCGCTAATCCAAACACACCGCTCAACCACTCTCTGGAACACGCGCAAGGCTTTCTCAACACCCTGGCCAACACGCTTGGAATCCCCCACAGCTACGTCATTCCCGCTCGAGAAGACTCCCCCTATTACCTTTGGAAAGAGAGACGCCTTCCCGTCGAGAACGAATTGATGGAGACCAGCCTCTACGAAAAGACAGAACGTGAGCGACTGCAAACACTCATGGAAAAGGATCTCAATGCCCCCGTGGGCTATATCCTGCCCCTACACTTCTCACATCCACGCCAGCAGTGGATCAGCAACCGATGGCAATTCAAGAGCAAGCACCTTGTCTTGCTTCCAGGAGATTCCCCTATCGGACTCAGGATGCCACTCGCTAGCCTCCCGTTTCCAGACGAAGCGAAAGACGAAACCTGCCCTGAAAGAAGCGCCTTTGAGAGAATGGCTCCCTTTTCAAGCTCCCGGACCCTGTCTCTTATACACATCTCCGAGCCCACGAGACCTCTCTACATCTCGTA
>CAJXVR010000074.1 GCA_913061285.1 uncultured Verrucomicrobiota bacterium
GATGTGTATAAGAGACAGGCAAATTCTCAATGCCCGACGGCGCCAGCGGATCGCGGCGGGCAGTGGTGTTCGAGTTTCCGAATTGAACAATCTTTTGAATCGTTTTGGGCAAATGCGCAAGATGATGAAGAAGATGGGGAAAATGCAGAAAATGATGAAACGGATGGGTGGCAAGATGCCCGGGATGCCGTTTCGCTAGTCCGGCTGAGTGACTTGGTTCAGCGTCATGCCTATGAGTTTTGTTACGGTATATACAGCGTTTAGTGCGGCCGATGCTCAACTCGTCTGCTCACGGCTTAGTGCCTCAGGGCTGAATGCCGAGGTGACGGACGAGATTGCGTCAATGTCGATGGAAGGCTATTCCGTTGCGGCAGGAGGCATCCGAATCAACGTGCCTGAAGAGGAGGCCGACGCAGCCCGAGCGCTCGTGAACGATCTCGCACAACCTGAGGTGCTCGATGGGTCGGCGTAGAGCTCTGGGGCGTTCGGCGCTTGCTCGATTATTGGCGCCCAATGAGTTGTTGACCTCCAAAGAGGATTGCGAAGCCTACGCTGGGGATAAGTGGTTTGCCACGGCCTTGCCAGATGCCGTTGTTTTGCCCTCTAACGTGGAGACGGTTTCCCGAGTGATGGTCTACGCTCATCGCCATCGGATCCCAGTGACCACGAGAGGTGCGGGCTATGGCTATGTTGGAGGATGTGTTCCGGTGAGAGGTGGCATTGTCGTTTGTACGGAACGGATGAACCGAATCAGGGAAATCAACTCAGATGACTTTGTTGGCGTGGTGGAACCCGGGGTGATCACGGCTGATTTTCAATCCCAAGCGGAGAAACAGGGGCTCTACTATCCTCCTGATCCGGCGAGTCGTGCCGATTGTAGCTTAGGGGGGAATATAGCGACCAATGCGGGTGGACCCCGTTGCTTGAAGTATGGGGTGACTCGAGATTACGTGATGGGGCTAGAAGTGGTTCTGGCGGATGGTACCGTCACCCGTCTGGGAGGGCGTTGTCACAAGAATAAGGCCGGTTTTGATTTGCACCGACTCTTTGTCGGGAGCGAAGGGCTCTTGGGGGTTGTGACCGAGGCGACCTTGAAATTGATTCCGAAGCCTCCATTTCGCGCCTGTTTGTCCATCGGATTTCCGTCCATGAAAAAAGCGGCAGAGGCGATTCGGACGGTCTTTTCTCGTGGGTTTCTGCCTGCGGCTCTCGAAGTGGCAGACAAATTCACATTGGCTGCCGGAGCCCGGAGGACAAAGAGTCGCCTTTTTGAGGGATGTCAAGCGCACGTTATTGTTGAGCTAGACGGTCAAGAAGGAGCCGTGCGTCTGGATTTAAAAGCCTTGGAAAAGGTGTTGCAGGAACTTTCGCCAATCTTCGTTCGGCGAGGCTTCGGGGAGGAAGGGTGTGAGGAGATCTGGCAAGTCCGCCGTGAGTTTTCATTCGGGCTACGGGATACTGGGTTGACAAAGCTCAATCAGGATGTCGTCGTGCCTCGTGGTCGGTTGGAGGACCTGTTTTCATTCGCTGCTCGGCTCCAGAAGCGGCATGGGATTCAAGTGGCTTGCTTCGGGCACGCGGGGGATGGAAATATTCATGTGAACATCATGGTCGATCGCAATGATCCCAAACAAGTTGAGCGGAGCGAGGGGGTGGTTGATGAGTTGTTTCGTCAGGTGCTCAAGTGGGATGGAAGCGTCACCGGGGAACACGGCGTTGGGATCGCTCGCTTGCCCTGGTGGGATATTGCAGTCTCCCGAACAGCAGCCAAATTACATACCCAGGTCAAAGAAGCCCTGGATCCCCGCCTCATCCTAAATCCTGATAAATTTGCCTAAGCTTGCTCGGTGTAGAATGAAGCTATTTGGTCAGTAGCTTCACGAAGGCTTTCTGTGATTCAGGCGTGACAATGATGTACACGGCGTCCCCGGCCTGAAGTTGATCCTCTCCGCGTGGTACGATGGTCAGCTGCTCCCGTACGAGTCCCACGAGTGCGCCGCCCTTTGGCCATTGGATTTCAGAGACGAGTTTTCCGGCAACCCAGGCATCTTCCTTGAGGACGATTTGAATGACTTCGACGTTGGCCTGAAGTTGGGCGATGTTATGGAATTTCTCGGTTTCAACGAATCTCAACAAATCCTGATTGGATGCTAATCGAGGGCTGACCGCTCCCAGAATTCCCAGTCGCTCGCGGTTCCGATAGACAGCATTGGCGATGTCTGGGCGATGAATGAGAGTCAGGCAATACGCTGTTCCCAAGCTCTTTGCTTGGAGGCAGGTCATGACATTGTCTTCATCATCGGCACTGACGGCGATGAAAAAATCGGCTTCTCCGACCTGTTCCTCCCGGAGTTGTTGGAGGGACGTGGCATCGCCGTTGATAATGACGGTGTCTTGAAGCAAATTTGATAGACGCTTACATTCTGATTCGGATTTTTCCATGATCCGTACTTTTGCCATCGTCCCCTCGAGCATTTCGGCAAGTGCGAGCGCGTATTCGCCGCCGCCAAAGATCACAACGCTGTGTTCATTCGCGGTCGAGACGTTGGGATCTAGGAGAGGGAGGATCTCAGTGATCTTCGCCGGTTCCCCGAAAAGTGTGACGACGTCGTCGGCTTCAAGATGATCATCACCCCCAGGAATGATGTTTCCTTTATTGCGATAAATGGCGGCAATTCTTACGCCGTTGGGAAGCTTAAGGTCCACTAACGGGGTATTGATCACCTTGCAGGTGGAGGACACAACGACCTGCTGTAGCTCGATTCGTCCGCGGGCGATCTCTTCAGTCACCATTCCTTCCGGGTTTCGGATGTATTTGGCCAGCTCAACCGCAGCTAAACGCTCTGTGCTGAATAGGTAATCGATTCCGAAATGTTCCCGGTAGTTAAAGAGCCATTCCCCTCGTTCGATACTGGCATGCACCCGGGCGATAGTTTTTGTGGCGCCCATTGATTTTGCGATGGAAGCCGATACTAGATTCGTGTTGTCGTGACTCGTGAGCGCTAGAAACAATTCACAATCAGCGACATTGTTCTCGGCCAACACTGTGGCCGAGGTGCCGTTTCCGATTACAACCGTCGCATCGAGAGCTTCTTGGAGCGAAGAAGTGGTCTCTTCGCTGTGATCGATCAAGATGATGTTGTGTAGTTGAGTTGAGAGGCTTTGGGCGAGGTGTTTGCCAACTTCCCCAGCTCCCACAATAATGATGTTCACGTGGGAAGGATTATTGGGATATTTAGCGTGTCTGACTAGGATATTCATGATTTGGCGGAGAGATGTCAGATGCTGGCTTGCTTAGGAAGATTAGGGCGGCTATTGAATGGCGCGGTTAATGTGGATCTTCGAGTCAGTCTTGCGTCGGGGGCCTTGGATGCTTGGCTTTGTGCTGCTCGTTCTCCTGTTTGCGGGCTGTGAATCGGGGCGGTTCTATCACCAGGCTGTCTCGGGCCAGTTGGGCTTGCTGGCGCGTCGGCAATCGATTCAAGAGATGCTTCAGCATGAGGGACTCCAGCCAGCCCTCCGAAGCAAGCTGCAGCGAGTCAATGAGATCAGAGCCTTTGCCGCCCAAGAACTTCACCTTCCGGTTACGGATGCTTACACGCATTTCGTTGCGCTGGATCGACCCTATGTGGTGTGGAATGTTGCCGTGTGTCCCGAGTTTGATCTGGGGCCGAAATCATGGTGGTATCCGGTGGTAGGGCGTCTCGAACATCGTGGATATTTTCGCGAGAAAAGTGGCCTTCGTTACGCTCGGAAAATGAGGCGCCGTGGATACGACGTGGCTGTTGGAGGCGTCATCGGCTACTCGACTCTCGGTTGGTTCAATGACCCGGTTCTCAGTTCCTTTACCAATCTAGGCGACGTGGAACTCGCTGAGCTTCTCTTTCACGAATTAAGCCATCAGCTGTTCTTTGTCCGTGGTGATACCGATTTCAATGAGGCCTTTGCCGTTGCTGTTGCCGAGTTCGGAGTGCAGCGCTGGTTGCTTAGCCAGGGAAGGTTGGCGGAGCTCGAGATTTACCTCAGGGAGATTGTCGCTCGCGACGCCTTCATGGAATTGATTCGTGATCTCCGTCAACGGCTCAAACGGGCCTATAGGGAATGCGAGCGTTTGGGGGAGAGCCTTGTTGAGCGACGAGCGCGGAAGGAAGCCTGTCTGACTTGGTTTCGTGAGGCCTTTCATTGTCAAGCCCGTGAGTATCCAGGATTTGCCGACTTTAAGTCGTGGGTGGACGGCCCGATCAACAATGCTAGATTGAGCGTTCTGGATACCTATTATCGACTCCTGCCAGCGTTTCGGCAGCGGCTGTTGTCGAGCGTTAGTTTAAGGGAATACTATGATGAGATTCGCCAATTGGGGCAACGATCAGCCTTGGAGCGAGAACAAATCCTCACAGATGATCTCGGGTGGGAATCTCGCGGAAAACACGAGAAGGAGAAGGGCGTGATTGAAGACAATTAAAGAGTGTTTGAATGAGGGAATAACTCGGCTGGCTGCCTCCGGGATCCCTGACGCTAGGGTGGATGTGGAGTGGCTTCTTGAACACGTGACTGCGATTCGTCGCCTGGAGCTTCCCCTGAACTATTCTCGAGAGCTCAACGAACCAGAATGGTCATTGTACCTTGAACTGATTCAACGTCGGGGACGACGGGAACCGCTCCAGCATATCCTAGGGTCGGTCAATTTTCTGGGGCATGATATTCAAGTGTCGAAATCAGCTCTCATACCTCGGCCTGAAACGGAGCGACTGGCGGAACTCGCGATTGAGCGACTAAGAGCCCTTGATTCCGACGGACCGCTCCGCGTTCTGGATTTCGGAACGGGAACCGCTTGTCTTGCGATTGCGCTCGTGAAGGCCCTTCCGGATCTTGCCGCGACGGCCCTGGACATTTCGGCTTCCGCCTTGGACTTGGCTCGCACTAATCTCATCGCAAACGATGTCAGTGAGCGGGTCGAACTTGTCGAATCGGATGGGTTTACAAATCTCGCCGCTGAGCGCCAGTTCGATTTGGTGGTATCAAATCCTCCCTACATCCCAAGAGCAGACATCCGCGAGCTCCAACAGGAAGTGAAAGACTTTGATCCTCATCTCGCTTTGGATGGGGGACAGGATGGATTAAATTTCTATCGAGACCTAGCGGCTCAGGGGAAGCGCTACATTGTTCCGGAAGGCGGACTCATGCTGGAGTTTGGAGACGGACAAACGGAGGCCATTCAAGCGATATTTAATCAAGCAGGTTGGGCTCAGGGAACTTCTCACCATGACCTTTGTGATCGTTCACGCTTCTTAGAGTTCTGGGCTGGGAATCCCTAGTGATTGAGTTTTTTGAAAGGGTTTAGTGCTTATTTTACGGCGTTCACTAATCTGGATCGCCGTCTTCGGTCTTGGCTGAGCTCGGGATGTCGGCGTGAGTTCATTTTTTCAGTTTTTCTGCATCTCAATCGAGAGGGAATTGAGTAAGGTCTTATCAATGCCGCACGTTAATAAACTAATGGGAGCGATCAGGAATGGATAGCTTACTGATTGAAGGAGGGTGCACTCTCCAAGGCGAGGTTACCGTGAGTGGTGCCAAGAATGCTGTGCTACCGATTATGGCGGCTGCATTGCTCACGGAGGAGAGTTGCATCATCAAGAATGCTCCGAATCTGAGTGACGTCCGATTCATGGGCCAGATACTGGCCTCTCTTGGAGCCAAGGTCGAATTTGACGGCGATACGGTGGTGATTCAATCCAAAGAGATTCATGGCCGCGGGGATTACGATCTGATCCGGAAAATGCGGGGTTCGGTGTGTATTCTCGGGCCATTGCTTGCTCGTCTCGGCGTCGCGGAGGTTTCTCTCCCAGGCGGCTGTGTGATTGGCTCTCGCCCAATTGATCTTCATTTGAAGGGGATGGAAGCCCTTGGAGCCCTTGTCGAGATTCGTTCTGGATATGTTATCGTGCGAGCAGACGAGCTCGTCGGGAATCAGGTGTTTCTAGGGGGGCGGGTAGGACCGACTGTGTTAGGTACGGCTAACGTGATGATGGCTGCTGTCCTTGCAAAAGGGCGAACAATAATCGAGAGCGCAGCATGCGAGCCGGAGATTGTTGATCTAGCAGATTTCTTGATTGGCATGGGGGCGAAGATAAAAGGAGCAGGAAGCCCAACCATCACGATTGAGGGGGTCGCCAAGCTGCATGGTACGAGCCATGAGGTGATTCCTGATCGCATTGAAGCAGCTACATTTGCCGTCGCTGCCGCGGCGACGCGAGGCGACGTCTTGATCCATGGCGCCCGTTGTGAGCATTTGGGTGCCGTGCTAGATAAACTCTCGGATGCGGGGGTTTCGTTTACCCGAGGAGAAAAGACCTTGCATGTCACTGGCGCCGATGTGTTTAAGCCGGTTGACGTGACAACCCAACCCTTTGCGGGGTTTCCGACCGATACTCAGGCACAAATGATGGCGTTGATGACCTTGACAGACGGGATTAGCGTGATCACCGAACGGATTTTCGAGTCTCGTTTCATGCATGTTAGTGAACTAGCTCGCTTAGGCGCAGAAATTGCTATAGAAGGGGGAGCAACGGCGATTGTGAAAGGCGGTCGCCCCTTGAGTGGGGCTCCAGTCATGGCGAGCGATCTTAGGGCATCAGCGGCCCTTGTAATCGCCGGCTTGGTTGCCGATGGCGAGACGACTGTGAAGCGAATTTACCATTTGGATCGTGGCTACGAGCGAATCGATCAGAAACTTGAAAAACTAGGCGGACGTGTCCGTCGTGTGAAAGAATCATGAGTAGAGCTATAGGAATTGCCCTCTTCGTACTCGTAGGTCTGGGTGTTAGCCGCTTCGCTGCCTACTACAAATCATTTAATGCGAAGGCAGAGGCTGAAGACAATCGCTATAATGCTTCGGCGCCGCCGGCTGAGGTTTATGACCCTGGAATGCCTGCGAGTCTCGAGCCCTTGTTGGAAACAGCGAAGGCAAAGGGCGCAGGAGAGTTAAAGAAGTGGCTGGATCAGTACCGTGGCTTTGTGAAGGAGCCGCGCTTGTCGGAGATCGAATTGGATTACGTGATGGCAGTGGGACGTTCTGACCCGCCGGAGGCCCGTCGGGTTTTTGCTACGATCAAAAGCCGAAATGCTGAAGGATCTCCAGTGGCGGATCGAATCGCGAAACTAGCAAAGACCTACGAGTGAGTCTAGATAGGCTCTCGGCCCGCGAAGCCGGTATCGAGATCGTGCCAGAAGTCTATATCATCCTCACTGGTTTCCCAACAGAGGAACACCTCTTCGCCCGCCCTTAGATGGGGGAAATCAACCAGACCTCGGTCGAGGTCTTTGAGCTGGATCTCGTAGGCTTGAAACTGGGAGAGGATGGATTGAAAGCGGGCAACTGATCGCGTTCGCTCGTTGACCGTCGATCCTCCAATATCGGCTCCTGTGCGCAAGCGGCTCTCGAGCGCCTGGTCGACTCGTTCTAGGTTTTTTCGGAGGGTAACGAGTTCTTCGATCCAGTTCTTGACGGTCGGGAGAAGTGTGCGTGCTTCTTCAATTGTGTAGTGTTTACTAAATTGATAAGCCATGGCTTGCTCACTCGGTGACGCTACGATCGTTGCGAGACTCTCCTTGAATCTTTTCGAAGACCCGTTCATTAAATTCGAGTTCGAGCGAGCTTTTCCAAGATTCAATAGCTTTGGATTTTTTTCCTAGGGCGTGATAGGTATCGCCGAGATGATCCAAGATTACGGGGTCTGCTTCCTCAAGACCGGCTTCCGCGTTCAGTAGGTAGGGCAGGGCTTTCTTATATTCACCTTGCTGGTAGAGAAGCCATCCCATGCTGTCTTGGATTGCGGCACTTTCTGGGGCCAGTTCCAGGGCTTTGGTGATCCAAACGGAAGCTTGTTTGAGTTTCTTGCCTTGCTCGGCCCACATGTAGCCCAGGTAATTGAGGGTTTCAGGATCCTCTGGATTTGATTCGAGACACTTTAGAAACTTCTCTTCCGCTTTTGAATACTGACCGTTGCGTTCGAGCATGGATCCTAGTTGGAAGTAAAAGAAAGAGCTCAGCCGTTCCGGAGACTGCTGAGCGCCGATCGATTCGGCTTCGAGAAGATACTTCAGCGCTTCTTCAGTGCGGCGGAGGCTCGCGAGTGCGATACCCGTGTAGAACTCGCCCAAGAATCGTTTCGGGAACCTGCTGCGTGCTTGAGCGAGCAATCGGAGGGCTTTTCTTGGTTGTCTCGTATTCAAGTGAATTCCAACCATCTCGTAGTAAGGCGGCTCAAACTCAGGCCGAGCTTCGATTGCTTTCTCGTAGTGCTCTAATGCTTTGTCATACTCCTCTGCATCGGCGGCAATGGATCCCAGGAGATAATGAGCGGAGGGGTTCTTAGGGTTTTGTTCTATGAGAGTATTGAGCTCTGCCACGGCGTCAGCAATGAGTCCTTCGCGAAGATAAAGATCGACTAGTTTTTCTCTGGCAAGGGCGGTGTTGGGGGCTGTTTGTACGACGGATTGCAGTAGGGCTTTGGCCTTTTCTGGAAACCCAACGAAGATGAATCCATCCGCCAAGGTCACCTCTTGTTCAGGGCTACTGAGGGAGAATTTTTCTGTTCTTTCGAGCAGGACGACGAATTCGTCTTTCAATTCGGTAAGGAGATTGGGGGAAGTCGCTATGATCTGTAGGTAGGAGGCCACCAGACCGATGAGTTGATCGGCGGCAAGACTCGGGAGAGCGACACCGTCACGGACGAGGGTGAGGGCTCCAGTTAGATCTTTGTCCTTGAGCTTCGTGGCGACCAGTTCCTGACGGGCTTGGGCATTACCGGGAGAGATTTCGAGCGCGGCGGTGAACGCAGCAAGTGCTTCGTCATTCTTGCCGAGGGTTTTGAGCGTTATTCCTTTGCGGACAAAGATCTCGACAGTGGCCATGTCACTCTGGCCGGCCTTCTCCAGAATCTGGAGAGAAATTGTGGGGAGTCGCCATTCGAGGAGCTTGTCAGCTACTCGAAGGATGAGAGCGATGTTGTTCGGGTCAACGTCGACAGCGAGAAGGAGCTCCTTCGCGGCAGCATCGATTTGTCCCTTAGCTTCAAAACCGATTCCAGCGGCAAAATGAGCGTTAGACTGGATTCGTCTCTCGGTGGCATCGGCCGAGGAGCTTCTATCATTGAGCGCGCTGCCTTCGCTTGAATCGCTATCTTGGGCATTCAGGGCGCTGAATACGAGACAGAGACCAAGTGCGCTTAGACGGACAGTTTGGGTGAAAAACCGCAACGGATACATTCGCTTCATGGCAGGACAGTTCAATCGTTAAAAGAAAGCCGGCTGCCGAAGCAGCCGGTTCGACATTTTCGAATGGGCCTGAAGCGTCAGCGCTTACTTCTGCCAGGTACGCTTCTTATGGCGGTTAGCGCGCAGTTTCTTCCGGCGCTTGTGTTTATTGATCTTCGATTTTCGACGTTTCTTTAGTGATCCCATATCTCTGTCTAATACACCACTTTATTCAGTGGATACTCAATGATTCCTTCGGCTCCCAGTTGTTTCAACTGCGGGATAATTTCGCGAACAACTGGTTCGTCGATTACCGTTTCCACCGCCACCCAATCCGATTGACTCAAATTGGAAACGGTTGGATTACGCAATGCTGGCAAACTTTGCAACAGTTTTGGTAAATTCTTTTGTTCAATGTTGAGTTTGAGGCCGACTTTCACCTCCGCATCGAGTGCACCTCGGAGCAACATGGCTAAGGTTTCCAGCTTCTCGCGCTTCCATGGATCACTCCAGGCATCGCGATTCGCAATGAGACGGGGAGTGGATTCCATGAGGGTGTCAACGATTCGTAGCTTGTTGGCCCTCAAGGATGAACCTGTTTCCGTGATTTCAACGATTGCATCCACAAGCTCATGTGCTTTGACCTCGGTGGCGCCCCATGAGAACTCAACCTCCGCTTTCACCTTGTTCTTTCGAAGATACTTGCGCGTTAGGTTGACGACTTCCGTCGCAATTCGTTTTCCTTTTAGATCCTTAGCAGATTTGATGGGGGATTTCTCAGGCACCGCTAGGACCCAACGCGCTGCCTGGCGAGTGGCTTTGCTGAAGAGGAATTCGCCGATTTCATGGACTTTTGAGCTGTTTTCTTCAATCCAGTCTTTTCCTGTGATTCCGCAATCAAGGTAGCCATGTTCCACGTAACGACTCACTTCTTGGGCGCGAATCAGCCTTACGTCGAGTTCTTCATCGTCCACATAAGGAAGGTAAGAGCGGCTACTGACAGAGATATTGTATCCTGCCTTTGCCATTTTCTCGACGGTTGCATCTTGGAGGCTGCCTTTCGGGAGGCCAAACCTCAGCATTTTGCCTTTTTTCTTCATTCGTGTTTCTTATTTAGTGAAGGGAAAAGTGTGTCCTTGGGATTAATTGCGGATGACTTGGCGCCCACAAACTTTGATCTTTCCGGTGAGCAGGTCGGAGATGGCCTGCGGGTAGAGTCGATGTTCGGTTGTCTTGATTCGCTCATGGAGGGATTCTGGAGTGTCCTCCGGTGTGATGGAGACGGGCTCCTGGGCGATGATTGCGCCAGTATCGATGCCTTGGTCGACCATATGGACGGTTGTGCCGGTTACCTGGACGCCGTATGAAATCGCCTGTGCTGGAGCATTGAGTCCAGGAAACGAGGGCAGAAGCGATGGGTGAATGTTGACGATTCTTTCGGGGAATGCCCTTAAGAATTCGCTCTTAATTATTCTCATAAATCCTGCCAGAAGGACCCAATTGACATCAGCCTCCTGTAGGGCTTCGATGTATCGTCTTTCCATGTCGTCGCTTAGCTTGGACTTAAAGGGCCCGGGAGGAATGAATCTGCCGGTGATCTGACGCTCTTTGGCAAGCTCAAGAATGCCGGCGTTTTCGACGTCGCACAGAACGAGGACAGGTTCAGCGACAAGCAGTCCAGATTGGCAGGCATCTACGATTGCCGCCATATTTGAACCAGCCCCGGAACCTAAAATGCCAAGCTTTGCCGCCATGAACGCCCCTAAAAGGGCCTGCTTTCGTAACAGACCCCTTCGTCGACTCAAGCAGATTCTTCTAAAAACCGATCGAAATCCCTTCGGACCTGCCTTGATTTGCTAGGATTTTTTCCCAACGAGCGCCTTCGGGTTCAGACCCAAGAGATCTTTTGGTAGAAAAAGACCATTTTTGCGCACCAGAGTCTTGTCGAACCAAACTTCACCGCCTCCCCATTCGGGACGTTGGATTAGCACCATATCCCAATGGACTGCAGACCGGTTACCATTGTCGCACTCTTCATAGGCTTGCCCTGGTGTAAAGTGAAGCGAACCGGCAATCTTCTCGTCGAATAGAATATCGCACATGGGATTCAAAATCTTAGGATTGAAGCCGAGTGAGAACTCGCCGATGTAGCGAGCTCCGGGATCCGTGTCAAGAATCTCATTCAGGCGTTTAGTATTGTTGGCCGTGGCATCAATGATTTTGCCGTCCTTGAATTCCAAGCGGACGTTTTCAAATTTCGTGCCTGCATAAAGCGTCGGCGTATTGAATTGAATGACGCCGTTGACCGATGTTTTCACCGGGCAAGAGAAGACCTCGCCGTCAGGAATGTTGCGATCTCCCTGGCATGCTTGTGCTCCGATTCCTTTGATGCTGAAGGTGAGATCCGTACCGGGGGCCTTTAGGTGAATTCGGTTTGCCTTTTTCATTCGCTGCGCTAATGGGAGCATCGCCTTACCCATTTTCTTGTAGTCTAAGGTGCAGACCTCGAAGAAAAGATCTTCAAAGGCTTCGGTGCTCATGCCTGCGGCTTGGGCCATGCTCGGCGTTGGCCAACGGAGAACACACCAACGGGTCTTGTTGACTCGGTAATTCTGAACAGGGCGGATGGTCTTGGTGTAGGTTGCGAGTCGTTGGCTAGGGACATCGGCGTTTTCGTTCGCGTTGCCGGCGCCGCGGATCGCAATGTAGGCTTGCATGCGTTTCATACGATGCATTTCTAGGTCGCGGATGAGCTTGGCTTGTTCCTCCGTCATTGCCCGCAGGGTCTCTCTGCCGATACGCGTGCTTCGAGTTTCAACGATCGGTGTGCCGCCTGCCTTCCGCGCCGCTCTCATGAGCTCGATCGTAAACGCTTCCGGGACATCGCTGACATCAATGAGGATCTTGTCTCCCTTCTTGAGTTCTACGGAGTAGTTGATGAGGAGTTTCGCGAGTTTTTCGTATCTAGGATCCGTCATATTTTCCTTAAGACTATTGATCGATTGCTAATCGTCGAGTCGGATTTTTTGTCGCTCGCTTGCTCTGATTCTACAAGGGGGCGTTTGTCCTGCTCAAGAAACTGGTTGTGCTTGTTTGAAGCGGGCTGACAGTGCACGGTATTCAGTTGAATGGCAGCTGCGAGTATTCATGATTTGAAAATCGATCGTTCTGGTGACGAGGGATCATCATCGAGAGCTCTTTGGATGACGGTTGCGTTGCTACTTGTTGCGTTACTGCTCGGGCTTGCTTATTGGCTCAAAGACAGCCATTCGACGCTTGTTGTCAAGACGGCGGTGGCCCTTGCGGGGGATCAAGCCAAGACCGGAACGACGGTTTTGAATGCGAGTGGATATGTGACTGCTCGGCGAAGTGCCACGGTTTCATCGAAAGTCACCGGCAAGATCATAGAGATTTTGGTCGAAGAGGGCGATACGGTCGCTGAGGGGCAGGTGGTTGCTCATCTCGATCCAGTCAATGTTCAAGGTGTGTTGGAGCTGGTTGAAGCACAGCTGGTGGCAAGCGAGGCAGCGACCGCTGAGACAGAGGAGCTTCTTTCTGAGGCAGCTTTGGATCTCAACAGAGTGAGCCGACTTGCCGAGTCAATGATTGCCAGTCAGGCGGATTTTGATCAGGCGAAGGCACGGCAGGCCTCACTACGTGCCAGATTGCGGCGTCTTGTCGCCGAGGTGGCGGTGGCAGCGCGGCAGGTCGCTGTTCGCCGACAAGAGTTGGAGGATTTGGCGATTCGCGCGCCCTTTGATGGCGTCGTCATTTCTAAGGACGCGCAGCCAGGAGAAGTCATTTCTCCCGCTTCGGCTGGGTCAGGGTTTACGCGGACAGGGATCTGTACGGTCGTCGACATGCAGTCGCTGGAAATTGAGGTTGATGTAAACGAGAGTTATATCAATCGGGTTTCAGCCGGGCAGTCGGTCACGGCTGTTCTCGATGCCTATACGGACTGGAAAATAAAGGGGGCTGTTATTGCAATTGTCCCCGCTGCGGATCGACAGAAGGCGACAGTCAAAGTCCGGATAGGTCTTGCTGACTTGGATGCGCGAATCCTTCCAGAGATGGGCGTGAAGGTTTCGTTTCAGAATGGTGCCGAGCCCGATTCGAAGGTCGCGACCAAACCGTCTGTTACCATTCCTTCACAATCGTTGATTGAAGCCAGCGGTCAGAGCTATGTTTGGATCGTCAGCGGGGGGAAGGTGGAGAGACGAGCCATTCGAGTTGGGGGAAGCCAGGGGCAGCGATCAGTGGTGGAAGCCGGAGTTCGGGCAGGGGAGGTCCTGGTTGTCAGTCCTCCGGAAGAATTGACGAACGGTCTAGAAGTTGATGTCGATGCATTATGAGTGAGAATAATTCAGGCACTGTTTCGTTGCGGGCGGTTTGCAAGAACTTCCGGCGCGGTAGTGAGGAAATTCAGGTCTTGCATACCTTAGATTTTGAGGTGCAGGCGGGAGAGTTCGTCGCCCTGATGGGCCCTTCCGGTTCTGGAAAAAGTACGCTGCTCAATCTCATTGGGGGGCTCGACCGGCCGAGCTCCGGTACTGTCGAAGTGAGTGGTGAACCGATTGACCGACTGAGTGATAGTCGCCTAGCGGGATGGCGGGCTAGGCACATTGGATTCGTCTTCCAGTTCTATAACTTGATGCCTACGCTCTCCGCTGATCGAAATATTGATTTGCCCCTGCTATTGACGCCCTTGTCGAAGGCTCAACGGCGGGAGCACGTATCCACGGCGCTTTCGGTCGTGGGGATGGAGCATCGGGCAAAGCACTATCCGCGGCAACTGTCGGGAGGAGAGCAGCAACGGATTGGGATTGCGCGTGCCATTGTCACGGATCCGAGTTTGCTCCTTTGCGATGAGCCAACGGGTGATCTGGATCGGAAATCCGGGGATGATATTCTCGAGCTGCTGAGCGCGCTCAATCGGGAACAGGGCAAGACGATCATTATGGTCACGCATGACCCCCATGCGGCAGCCAAGGCCAGTCGGGTGATCTATCTCAATAAGGGGCAGCTATCGACCGAGCCTGAGGAATGAAATATCTTCCAATCATCTGGTCAAATTTGGGGCGGAAGAAGATCCGGACGGTACTGACACTTCTTTCGATAGCGGTTGCCTTTATTCTCTTTGGCTACCTGGCCGCGATCGAGGAGGCCCTTGGACAAGGGGTTAGCATCGCTGGGGCGGATCGGTTGATTGTTCGGCATAAAGTTTCGCTGATCCAATTGCTGCCCGTGAGCTATCACGCCAGAATTGCGCAGATCGATGGGGTGGATCGGGTCGGTCACTCGACATGGTTTGGCGGGATTTATCAAGAGCCCCGCAACTTTTTTGCCCAAATCGCTGTCGAGCCTGACGAATTCCTAGCACTCTTTCCTGAATTCAAGCTTCCGGCCGAACAACTTGAGAATTGGCAGCGAACCCGAACTGGGGCTGTGGTGGGGAAAGATACGGCGGATCGCTACGGCTTCAAGATCGGTGATCGGGTGCCTATTCAGGCGACTATTTGGCAGAAGAAGGACGGGAACGAGGCGTGGGAGTTTGATATTGTCGGCATTTACGAGGGAACGAAACCCGGTGTCGATGAAACTCAGTTCCTCTTTCGCTATGATTATTTCGACGAAGCCCGTCTGGGCGGCGAAGGCGAGGTTGGTTGGTATACGGTCAAAGTTGGGGACCCGGATCGTGCCGAGGAAATCGCGAGGCAAATTGATATTCAGTTTGCCAATTCACCAGCCGAGACCAAGGCCGAAACTGAGGGTGCATTTGTTCAGGGCTTTGCTAAGCAGGTCGGAAACATTGGTGCTATCATGAAGGCAATCCTTTCGGCCGTCTTTTTCACTATCCTCCTTGTGGCTGGGAATACGATGGCCCAAACCGTTCGAGAACGGGTGGTGGAGATTGGTGTGCTGAAATCGATTGGGTTTACCGATACGAAGATTCTCAGTCTCGTGCTGGCTGAGTCGTGCTTAATTGCCTTGGTCGGAGGAGGTATCGGGCTTTCGATTGCTTTGGTCTTAGTCTCAGCCGGGGATCCCACAGGTGGAGGCTTGCCGGTCTTCTTTTTTCCAACTCCAAAGTTAATTGTGGGCGTCGGTCTGGCCTTGTTGTTAGGGCTCCTGACGGGCTTCTTTCCTGCAGTAAGGGCGATGAGACTGCAGATTGCGGAGGCGTTGCGACGAAATTAGGTCACTCTCTTGTCTATGAAGCTTTTATCTCAAGTTTTTGCAATTTCGGTAGTGAGTTTGCGAACCATTCCGCAGCGCATGGGATCCTCGGCTGCCGCGGCGTTCGGCATTTCTGGTGTTGTTGCTGTGATGGTGGGCGTGCTGTCAATTGGTGAGGGTTTTCGTCAGACGATGACGACATCTGGGAGCGACGATAGTGTGCTAGTAATGCGCAGCGGGGCTGATAGCGAGATGACCAGTGGCCTGAGCTTGGATGAGACGCGAGTGATCGCGGATTCTCCGATGATCATCAGCTTGGCGGAGCAGAAGGCTGTCTCCGCAGAATTGTTTGTGATCGTGAATCTTCCGAAGCGTGGTACGGGGACGGATGCGAATGTGCCGCTTCGAGGGGTTCAGGATGGAAGTGTGTCAGTAAGGCCAGGCTTCGAACTGGTGTCTGGACGCCTCTTTGAACCGGGGAGAAACGAAGTAATTGTTGGGGCAGGTGCTGCTCGAGAGTTTTCCAGTTTGAATCTTGGAGATTCCTTTTCAATTGGTCAGAACGACTGGGAAGTGGTCGGTATCTTTACATCCGGCGGGGGGGTTGCTGAATCGGAAATATGGACAGATGCGTCGATCTTGCAATCGGCGTATCGGCGGGGAAGTGGTTTTCAGTCGGTCCGTTTACGATTGAGCGACGGTGAGGAGGCGACATTCCAGGCGTTCAAAGATTCGCTCACATCGGATCCCCGATTGAATGTGAAAGTGATTCGGCAGAGTGAGTATTATTCAGAACAGAGTGCTTTGGTGACAAATTTGATTACAGTGCTTGGTGGGTTGATAGCGTTTCTGATGGGGCTAGGTGCTACCTTTGGTGCCTTAAATACGATGTATTCATCGGTGTCGAATCGGACGCTCGAGATCGCTACCTTGAGAGCCTTAGGCTTTGGGGCTGCGCCTGTGGTTGTATCGGTGCTCGTCGAATCCTTGGTGCTTTCCCTCGTGGGTGGGGCCATAGGGGGCGGGTTCGCTTACTTTGCCTTTGATGGATTTCAAACCGCCACCATGAACTGGCAAAGCTTCAGCCAGGTTACCTTTGCGTTCAATGTGACGCTCGGGCTCTTGGTGCAAGGCGTGGTCTATGCGACGTTAATCGGTCTTGTGGGAGGCTGTTTCCCGGCCTGGCGGGCCGCGCGTCTGCCCATCAGTGTCGCTCTGCGGGCCGCCTAGCGGCATGCGTCGGATCTGGCCCGTTCCGTGCCTAGAGTTCCTTCATTTCACTCCACTCTTTACCGAGTGCGTGAAGGGATTCCTCTGAGATGTGGGTCTCGGCCAGGGGAAAGACGAGTCGTTCTTCTTTATCAAAGTGTTCGTTTGCCAATCTCAATCCATTTGTGAGGTGTTTTCTGGCTTCGTCAATGTTCTCGGTGGTTGCTGTGTGTTCCAGATTGGCGATGATCGCGTCGTCTTCCTGGTGGAAGTTTTCAAGGTGACCAATGTCGTTAAGATAAGGCTCGATCGGAGGCAACAGAAGGTCATGTTCAGCCCGCCCATGGGCTTCAAGCGTTCCTAAGAGCATTTTAGCCACGGCTCTGAACTCCTCAACGGTTTTGAAATGGGGCGTTTCCCGGTTGATCGAGGCGAATATGCTGTGGAAGACAACGTGTTCTGCGAGCAGTGCGTCGGTAATTTTCATGGTTTTCACTTACCATGTCTCCCTGGATTTCACTTGGCAAGTGGTTCGTTGGTCTTGGGGATGAATTGACAATTCTCGCTAAGGTTTTTTTAGAAATTGAGATGCGCATGAAACCTGCTTATCTGAATCGTCTGGGGGGCGTGAGTCTCTGAGGACCGGCGTCAAATCTGGTGAATTGGCGGTTGAGAAATCGTTGTGGAAAGCTTGACTTGGAGGGGGGGAATGAGTAACCGAGGGGTGTTGTAATCGTCGGTCGACTTAAGGGACTCCCTGAGTTCGCCGAAGTTAGTTGTATTAATTGTCGTAATGAAGAGGTGGTTATATCTGCTGGTTTTTCTGTGCTTTAGTGCCCAGGCCTCGTCGAATGTGAGCGGAACCTATGGACAGCAAGTTGTTGCTGCTGTCCTGATGGCTGAAGCTTGGGGAGAGGGTGAAGAGGGAATGACGGCTGTCGCTGAGGTGATTCGGCGTCGTGCCGATGAATGGGGGATGAGTCCTCTGGCTGTTGTAAAGCGTGTGAAGCACTTTTCCTGTCTCAACTCAACTCGCCCAGAATCCTTGTTGCGAAAATTTCACCGGAAGCCCGATTTTGTCATGGCTCTCGAAATCGCCAAGATGGTTTACAATGCCCCCCATAACCTCCCTGGTTTCTCACGGGGGGCCACTCATTTTCATGATCACTCTAGGACCCCTTATTGGGCTTCGGGCGAGCTGCCGGTTGCTGTGATCGGAAATCTGTCCTTCTATCGGTTGTCAATTTGAACGATCGAGTGTTCTTCAGCTAGTTGCGCAATCGCTTTGAGGTTGAGGTCTTCGTCCTCTGCTGGGTACGGATGGGGATGCAGCCACCAATGTTCAGTGAACGCTGCCGCTTCACCGGGCTGAAGCCGTTCGCGGGGTCCAATGGGTTCAAGTTCACACATTGGGCCGTCCGGGTACCAGATTGATATCGTCAAGCCGAGTGCCTCGTTGTAGACCCGATTGGGGTGCGTCTTGTATTTCTTCACGAAGACTAGGTCGCTCTTCATTTGGTAGGCAAACCACCCTGCGATTGAATCCATCCCTAGTTTCGGTTGCTTGGGGGGGCCGAGAATCTCGAGAAACCCGTCCCGGTTTCGAATCATTGGATCTTCAGGAGCGATGTTGACTAAATTTCCGCGCTCGTATCTCACGTAGTCATTGGGAAAACGACTGTGAGGCGATAGGGGAATAACGCAAATTCCTTGGCCTTCGGCAAAGGTGCGACTCCAATGACACCATTCTGTCGCTCGATCTGACACGTTGCGAATGATCTGAGTGCAGACCAGATGGGATCCAGCTCTGGCGAGCTTGAATTCTCTCACTAGTTGTGTTCCTGTCGCGTTGTCGATCTGGCTGGTGAGGCGCGCGGAGCGAGGGCCTGTGATCTCTGCATCCCACGTTCCTGACCACAGGACATCCCTTCGCGGAATCCTTTTCTCAGGGCCAATATCGAATCGCCCGGCGCTGACCGGAATTCTTGCCTCGGATCCGGCTTGCCAGTTCGCTTCGTCAGGATCGAGATACAGCGCGTTGTGCCCTTGATAGGCGTAGACAAGGACTCTTCCCCCACGCTGGTGTCCTAAGACGACCCTCGTGGTATCGTTCTGAAGTTCGATACAGTCGCTGTAGTTTAGGATTTTAACCCGGGCTGTTCCTTCGTAATCGGCGCCATGAACCGAAGCGGCAACAGCGAGCAATGAGAGCGTGATTGTTCGCAGCGTCATTACTTCAACTTTCCGCTTGCCCAGAGGAGTCCGTGGGCAAGGAGATCGGTGAACACTGGGTCACCAAAAGTCGCGTCGGAATGTCCATACGTTGTGCCGAAGACCTTTGCTTTTCCATACTGGTTGACCCAAATCACTGGCTGCGCTTTGCCGCTTTTCTCGCTGACGGAAGTCGCGAGGGCAGTCGCGGTGGGCCAAAGTTTTTCGATGATGTAAAGCTCGTCTTTTGGGGTTACCCAATCGTCGGGGATTGCCTTCATGATCGGATGCTCGACCTGCACTTTCTTTACAGAATAATTGCTCTGATGATCATGCCGCCGACTTGTGACTCCAAGGAATTGCCGCCAATCGTCTATCTTGGCGGCTCGGTAACTGTGCATCGCACAGTGAATAACGACGGCAGGAACCCCTGCGTGGTGCGCTTTGGTAATCCGTTTGATGTATTCGGCATTCGTCGTGTTCGCAAAACATTCGTTGTGGACGACAACATCAAACCCTTTTGCCCAGTTTGGATTGTCGTAGAGCTCGATTTCTGCCTGTGTGCCATTGCCTCCGTCATTAACTACCTTCCATGTCACCTCGGCATGCCGGGCAATGCCTTTCTGCATTGCTTCTGTCTGAAACTTGTAATTGTGGCAACAGCCTCCGGTAACCAATAGGGCCTTGATAGGGGCCGCTGCCTGGAGTTGTTCGATTGTGTTAAGGGCTGCGAGGACCGCAATGAGGGAGAGCGATTTGAAAGCGCGCGCTAAGATCTGGGACATGCGACTAGATTAAAGGCTAGACGATGTCGCGTCAATGGACTGTCTTCGCGAGGAAGGTGCCTGGTCGGAAATAGGTGGGTGGCGCCTAGGCTAGTAGAGGCTCAAGTGGCAAGCTCTTTGTCGAGGTATTCCTCACGAAAGCTTTGGGCTTCCGCGATCGCACTAGCTGTTTCTGTCAGCGAAGCGGTTTCTTGCCAGATAATGATCTCGCCTCGAGGAGAATTCGCGTGAACGATGAGTCGGGGGTGTTCGGTTCGAATAACGAATTGTCCCGTTTCTGTTTCTGCGAAAAGATGCTTGGGAGCATAGGTGCCGGATTCTCGCCACACGATCGAAATATCTTCATCCTTCACCTGCTGTCGCATCTTTGCTCCGATGGCGTTTTCGATCATGAAATGCGCGCTCTGATAGAAGGTTAACATCATTTGAGTTGCTGTTAGTCCCGCTGGATTCGTCAAGAAACCTGGGTAGAGATTAATGCCTCGCAGCGCGCTTCGAAAATCTCCTGACTCGAGTAGACTCGCGGCTGAGCCACGAAACTTTGGTGTCAGCAGGGCAAAGAATTGAGGGGATTGGGTGTGAACTACAAAGGGCAGGCTAGCGTCAGGATCGGAATCTGCGAGCAAGAATTTAGGTGTCATAGCATTGGTTGATTAGAGGGATAGTCTTCGGGCTGTTATTGCCTATGTCCGCCGTCTGATCTCGATTACTGTCATCCGTTGGTTGAGCACTCTTTGGTAGCAGTTCCTCTCACACCTGTTTGTTCGGACGATTCCTGTCACATAGTCTCTAGCTATATGATGGCCGCTGGATCGCCCCGAACATGGAGTAAGAATAGAGGAAGAGAACCATTGCGGGATCAGTACAGGTACTGAATTTGCCTTCTGAGCAGAAAAGTCCTGGTTACAGCTTAGTCTGTGCAGTACTTGTCTCCTTGGCGGTCTAGCTCCCCGAGAGTCTTGATAAAGCAATGTGGGGTGGATTCCTTAGAAATTGAACGAACCGATGTTACATTCCTGGTTGTCAGTGCTTCGAGCAATGTTTCGTGGTCTCAAGGGAATCGTCACCGGGAAATGAGGGTTGTCCATTGACAGATCTCGATTTAGCGTGAAGAGCAAGCAAGAAGCGGAAACAAGTGTCGATTACCAATACAGATCAATCAACTGACTTAACGCGAGGGTGCTGGGATCCTTGTTTGATTTCTGGTTGTAATCTCCGTGCGTTTGACGCTGGGTTTCTCGGTGATCTCAGTCCGGAAGATGATTTCCGTTTGATGGTGTTTATTCGACGTTTCGAAGAGGCGCTCTTGAGGCTATTTCAGGAAGGACATGTAAATGGAACGACTCATACTTGCATTGGGCAAGAATACGTTCCGGTTTCGTTGATGCCCTTGCTTCAAACGGGAGACTTTATTTTTAGCAACCATCGCGGGCACGGGCATTATCTAGCGCGGTTTCTGGATCCTGAAGGACTCATGTGTGAGATCCTTGGACGCGAGGGAGCGGTGTGTCAGGGCGTTGGCGGTTCGCAACATATTCGACGGGACCGCTACTTTTCGACAGGAGTGCAGGGGGAAAGTGTCCCGGTTGCAGTCGGTGCGGCGCTTGGATTGAAGCGCTCCGGGGCGAAGCATATAGCGCTGACTTTTATTGGTGACGGTACCTGGGGGGAAGGAAGCGTGTACGAAGCGCTGAACATGGCGTCGCTTTGGTCGGTGCCGCTCGTGATTGTTTGTGAAAATAATGGCATTGCTCAAACGACGCCGATCAATGTGAATATGGCTGGTTCGATTGCGTCTCGGGCGGCGGCCTTTGATGTCACGTTCGTAAGGGTGGAGCATCAACGGATTACCGAGATTCGGTCCCAACTCTCGGAAGCTTTGGAAGGTGTTCGACAAACAGGGCGCCCTTTGGTGATCGAGATGATGACGCAGCGGCTTGCTAGTCATAGTAAGGGGGATGATACGCGCGATGAATCAGAAATCATCCGAATGAAATCCAGGGACTGGTTCGAACAGATTGATGGGATAACGATGGAGCGACGCGCAAAGATTGATCATGACGTTTTGCACGCCATCGACTCGCTGGTTGAGTGCGTTCTAGCGAGGGAAGCTTCGAGCTGGAAAGGGCGTTCATAGTATGGAACGAGTTGTGACTGCTCTGAATAGTGCCTTGCGCTCATTGATGGAGGCGGATCCTTCGGTCTACTTGATTGGGGAAGACATCCTTGATCCTTATGGCGGGGCATTTAAAGTAAGTCGGGGGCTTTCAACGGCGTTTCCAGAACGGGTCGTGAGCACCCCGATTAGTGAGGGCGGATTGTTAGGGGTAGCCAATGGTCTGGTCCTGTCGGGACAAAAGGTTTTTGCCGAGTTAATGTTTGGCGATTTTACATTCTTGGCGATGGATCAAATAGTCAATTTCGCTGCGAAATCTGTTTCGATGTATGGCGACCGGATGGAGTTTCCCTTAATTGTCCGTTGTCCGGTCGGTGGGCGGCGCGGATATGGTGCCACCCATAGTCAAACGATCGCGAAACACTTTATTGGAGTGCCCAATTTGCCGCTCTATGAGCTGTCTCCGGTTCATGATAGTGCCTTGATGATGCCACAGATCTTTCAGCGCGGCGAACCGGCGGTGATTTTCGAAAATAAGATCCTCTATGCCCATCGGCAGTATGAGTCCGATCAGATTGATGACTTGTATTCTCGACGGTGCTTAGATGATTTGGGTGAAGTGGTCATGCTTGAAACAGGCGAGAAACCTGACGCGGTTCTCATTGCCGCCGGCGGGATGGTGCCCAGCTGTCTCGAAGCCGGTCGCCGGCTGATGTTGGAGGCTGAGATTGCGGTGGATATTGTGGTGCCGTATCAGTTGTATCCGTTTCCAGTCGCGTCGTTAGCATCGGTGATGGGCGCTGAACCCATTCTCGCCATTGTGGAGGAGGGAACGGCGGGAGGAACCTGGGGAAGCGAAGTCGCGGCAGCTTTGTATGCGAAATATTGGGGGCAATTGCAGTCGCGAATTCTCAATATTCATTCAGAAGATAGTATCATTCCCTCTGCGCGCCATCTCGAGGATCAGATGCTTGTCTCTTCCGATAACATTGTTCGAGCCATAGCTGATGCTCTCTAAACGATGAGTGAACTAGTCATACCGCAAATAAATAATAACGATACTCATGCGTTGTTGGTTGAGTGGTCGGTAGAGGAAGGCGTGTCGGTTGCTCCTGGCGATGTGGTCGCTATCCTAGAGACGAGTAAATCCACGTTTGAGCTTGAAGCAAGCGAATCAGGAATCCTCAAGATAGAGAAAGAAGCAGGAGAAGAATACGCCTTTGGGGAACGCATCGGATACATCGGTGAAGAGTCTGGAGACACGAAGGTTGCCGTGAATTCATCTCAAGAACAGGTCAATGTTCAGGACTCTAGAGGGATCTTGATTACTGATGCGGCGAAGCGTTTGATTGCGAGTGAGGGGATTCAGCTCGCAACCGTTCAGTCGCTTGGCAAACGGATCGTCCGTGAAAAAGATATCCAAGCGCTCTTGAGAGCGATGCCTTCCCAAGAGCGAGAGCCCGATCCTGTTGCGGCAGATCAAACTCAACAATCAGCGATTGCCCGGGTGGTGACGCGGAGCCATCGAGAGATACCTGCGGCGTTTCTCGTGAAGCGAGTCTACTGTGACCAAGCTCTGGCGTTTCTCAAGGAACAGGGCTCAGAACAGGGCAAAATGCTGTCATTGCCAGATTTGATCGTTTCCGAGCTCGGAGCGATTCATGAGGCATTCCCGCTCTTCTTCGCCAATACGGATTCAGAGGGGCGGCTCAAGAGTGGTTTGCCGGCGAACATCGGGGTGACTTTTGATTTTGGCAAGGGGCTCTTCGTTCCCGTCATCGAATCCGTGAGTGAACTCACACTCGCTGAGCTGGCGCAACGAATGATGCGTTTTCGAATGAAAGCCATGCGAGGCCGATTTAAGGAGAGTGAGATGAGCGGGGGGGCTCTCTCAGTGAGTTTAAATACCGATCCCGATACCGTTTTTGTGCGGCCATTGATCCTGCCGCCTCAGACCTGCATGATCTCGTTAGGAGCCGTTTTTTCTGAATGTCAACTTGGTCAAGAGGGCGAGCTTGAGCAACGTCGGTTCGTCAATATCGGAATTGCTTATGACCATCGGTTTATTAACGGGTTTGAATCCCAGGAATTTGCGGCAACGTTGAAGAAGCGGATTGAGGGGGTTGAGTCTAGCATTTCTTAGAGCACAGCGAGAGTGGTATTTTTTATGGAAGCAGAAATTAAAGCCGTTTTGGCAAAGGTTTTTGATGTCGAGCTAGGGGCAATTGATGCTAGTTTCGGGCCTGGAGCCGTGGAGAACTGGGACTCGGCCGGGCATATGCGACTTATTATGGCCTTAGAAGAGTCATTCGATGTTATGTTCGATGATGATGACGTTGAGAATCTTGTGAGTATCAAGGCGATTGCGGATTCTATCGCTGGTCTCAAAGCAAATTAGTTGAGGTTTGTTCGTAGAGATGAGAGATTTTTAGAGAAAGGTTATGAGGCCAAAAATCACATGGCCAGAGGGAAAACGGTTTGCGTTTACCATCTTTGATGATGCGGACAAAGATCGATTCTCAAATACGAAGCCCGTTTACGATTTTCTTGCCGAGCAAGGTTTTCGGACAACGAAATCGTGTTGGTTGGAGGAGGGTGATCCTGATCATCCTCTCGGAGGTGTTTGCTGTGAGGATCTTGACTATCTCAAGTGGCTGCTCGAGCTTCAGGAAGCTGGCTTCGAAATGGGATGGCACAATGCGCGGCATTCGAGTTCACAGAGGGAGGTGACGGATCGATGTCTGCGCCGCTTCAAACTCTATTTCGGTCATTCCCCCAAGACGATGTCAAATCACTTCACGAACCAAGAAAATCTTTATTGGGGGGCTGACCGGCTTGATCATGTGTTTCGGCTGCTTTATCGCCTGGGGAATTTTCGCGCTGCCATGAGAGATTCCTACGAAGGGCACCGTGAGGGAAGTCCCTATTTTTGGGGCGATCTGTGCTTCAAACAAATCGACTATTGCCGCAATTTCATTTTTCCTGGGATGAATACTCTCAAGGGATGTCCAGGGATGCCCTACCATGACAATCAGCGGCCTTTCGTCAAATGGTGGTATGCGTCATCAGAGGGGAATAATGTGGAGGATTTTGTCCGAACCATTCGGGAAGAAGAGCAGGATCGCTTGGAGGCCGAGGGAGGCGCTTGTATCATGTATTCTCATCTGGCCAAAGATTTCTACGCAGATGGGCGCCTTCACCCCCGCTTTGAATCGCTCATGAAACGTCTGGCATCGAAAGGGGGGTGGTTTGTCCCTGTTGGGGTGTTGCTGGATTTTCTTCGTAAAACCGAGTCTGGAGGCCAGGAGCTAGGTTGGCTTGACCGGCAGAAGCTTCAGCTGGCTTGGTTGCGAATGAAACTGACCCGCGGGTCTTCCTAGTCGTCGCTCATGGGGATCAAGATCGTTCCGTATCAAGCTGTCCACGAGGAGGCGGTTGAAAGTTTCAATGAAAGGCTGCGCGATGCAGGCGTAGCCTTTCAGTTCTTTGACCGTTGTTCATCCGACTGGCTTCCAGACGATGTCAGGGCTCCCGTCTTTCGAACCTACCGATTGGCGCTAGACGATGAGGGAGTGGTTCGCGGGGCTTATGCCCTTCGTTGTCAGGATTTTTGGATCAAAGGTGGGCGTCAGCGGGTGGCCAACTATCAACTTCCCTTGTCTGAAGGAATTTGTAATCCGCGTTTCCGTCCATTGGGAACTCGCCTGTTGCGCTCCGCTTTGAGGGAATTTCCCTATTTGTATTCACTGGGGATGGGAGGCATCGTGCAGCCATTGCCTAAACTCTTGGAGGCTTCCGGATTTGACTTGAGTCTGGTTCCGTTCTTTTTTCGGGTGCTCAATGGACGCCGTTTTCTTACTGAGATGATGGTGCTCCGCCAGTCTAAGATGCGTCGTTTTGGGGCCCAATTAGCAGCCTATTCTGGTCTCGGTCCCTTGGGAATTCATTCCTTCCAGCGCCTTTGCACCCAAGCTGTTGTGGATGGAAGGTTCACCAGTTCTGTCGTGGCGTCTTTGGATGGGTGGCTTGATGAGGTGTGGGCTCGGACGGCGTCGGATGAAACGAGCGGAGCGATTCGGTCTTCAGAGGTCATGAATCGTGTGTTCCCAACAGATCACGAGAGCAACATTAAGATGAAAATCTGTTGCTCCGGAGAGCCCATTGGCTACGTCGTTGTCCGTTGCACGTCCATGAAGGGGGATGCTTACTTTGGGGACCTTCGACTCGGTAGCATTGTGGACGGTTGGGGCGCGAAGGAACACGTGGGGCAGATCGTTCGACTGGCTGCCGCTCACTTGAAAGGCCTTGGGGCTGATCTCATCATTAGTAATCAATCCTCTCGGCCTTGGAGGGAAGCTTTGAAATCATTGGGTTTCCTGTCGTTTCGCTCGAATTTCGGTCTTGCGACCTCTCCCAAATTGACGGCGGCGCTAAGGGCCTCGAGCGGTGACGGGCTGGAAGACTGCCATTTCAATCGCAGTGATGGTGACGGCCCGATCCATATCTGAGCGGAATTGAGTCGTGCGCTCATGATTCAGGCCGAAGTTGAGCGTTTTTTTACACGCTGGCACAAAATCTCCTCACCATCGTCATGGTAGTGGCATATCCTCTTGAGATAGTCGTCGTTTATTGGCTTTTTCTATTCTCATATTGTCTGGGCCCGGGATTTGCTTAGGGAATATGTGGAAAGGAAGGTTGTCGGTGGAATCAATTTCCTCTTGTATTCCTTTTGAAAAAGTGTTTGATAGCCCGCTTTCGAAAATCTAAATGATAAACACGTTGACTAATAGCTGTCTCTTATACACATCTGACGCTGCCGACGAGCGATCT
>CAJXVR010000075.1 GCA_913061285.1 uncultured Verrucomicrobiota bacterium
ATCTACACTAGATCGCTCGTCGGCAGCGTCAGATGTGTATAAGAGACAGACTTAAGTTCAGCGGCTTTTGGCGTTAGTCGAAATTTCGTTTGCATCGCTCCCGCCAGGAGGGCGGCTCCGCTTGCGGCCCCGAGTGTCGGCGCAACGAGTTGGGTGAAAGTCGAGGCGGCTGTGGTGCTGTAGCTCGCCATCATGCTGGGAACAACTTCGATGGTGTAGAGCCCGTGGAAGATACCTTCGGCGGTTTCTTGCATCTGATTCCACATGCCTTTGGCGCTACTGAAAAGGGTCGCCGTAGCAGCGGTAGTCACAAAAAGCGTTTGTACCTCCGCGCTCTTAGCGAATTGCCCCTCATTAAAGGCATCTGCTAGCTTCTTCGCTGATGCCTGCTCTGTTTTCTCGCCTGAGGATTCGCCGGACATTTCTTAGCCGTTCACTGAAAAAGGTTGATAGCGTGGACCATGTCTTTGGGTATTCCCCTCAGATAATTTGAGATTTGATCTGCCATGAGATCACAGGTGATTCCGAACATGGTGAGGCCGACGATGATTCGAACGCTAAAACTCTCGGAGAAGACATTCATCTGCGGTACGGCACGTCCGAGAAAACTAAAGACAAGAAGCAGGACAAAGGAGATGGCGACGATAGGACCGGCGATTTGAACTCCGATCAGGAAAATGCTGCCGGTCCAACCGATAAGGTTCTCGGTCAACTCCTTCGTGATCGATCCAGTACCGATGGGCACGGTATTGTATGACTGATACACCCCGAAGAAGAACCAGTGATGGAGGTTGAGTGAGAAGAAAAGAAAAACAGCCAAGTGATAGAGGAGAATTGAGGGGAGTGAGGATTGCTCCTGCTGGTATGGATTGATATCGGCCGACATCATGAGTCCCATTTGAGTTCCAATGAGAGAACCAGCAAGGTCGAGCGCATAAAAAAAGATGCGAGCGACAAACCCAATCAGAATTCCGAACGTGACCTCTGAAGTCATGACAATCATCACTTGAATGAAAGGCAAGGCATCAAGCGAAATCGCTGGTACGGTGGGAGCGATGACCGCTGCCGTGAAGCCTGCGAGCGCAATACGAACTTTGACCGGAATTCCTCTTCCAGAGAAAATTGGGACGATCATTATGACCGCGGTGACTCGTAACATCACGAGCAGCCAGGTGGTAAAAATTTCCGGTATCACTGCGGTTTTCCTGCGAAGCAGGCACTATACCAGCGTGTTGAAATGGAGCGAAAAAGGGTGGGGATGGGTTTCGTTCTAGTTCGCCATCTGCGGGATGAGCTGAATAATGACGGTCGAAAACTCCATTAAGGTGCGGAGAATCCATGGGGTCGCGAGTACTAAAAAAGTGACGATACTCATGGTCTTGGGAACAAAGGAAAGCGTTTGCTCATTGATAGAGGTGACGGCTTGGAAAACACTCACGCTGAGTCCGACACTCATACCGATTCCGAGGATAGGAGCAGCCAGTGAAACGGCTTTGAACATCATTAGCCGAATAATTTCGACGGCAAAATCGGGATTCATATACTGGAATGGGCTATTTGGATTTGGCGGATGGGACTTGATGGCCGGCTAAGTCGTAAAACTCTCAACCAGAGATCGAATAATCAGACTCCAGCCGTCCACCAGGACGAAAAGGAGTATCTTAAGCGGAAGCGAGACCGTTACCGGCGGCATCATCATCATCCCCATGCTCATGAGCACTGTCGCCACGACGAGATCGATCATGATGAATGGGACGAAAAGGAGAAATCCCATTTGGAAGGCCGTTCGCAATTCGCTGATCACGAAGCCGGGAATGACGACGTTGAGCGGCAAATCTGAAGGAGTGGCACTGCCGGTGCCAGCCATAGAAACAAAGAGTTCAAGGTCCTCCGCTCGGGTTTGTTTGAGCATGAATTGTTTGATCAATTTGGAGGTGCCTTCAAGGGCGGCTTCTCCGGTCATTTGTTCGCTCGAGTAGGGTGCGATCACATCTTGTTGTATTTTTGCCCAAGTTGGCGACATGACAAATAGAGTGACGAAAAACGAGAGTCCAATGATGATCTGATTGGATGGTGACCCTTGCAGGGAGAGTGCTGATCGAATGAATGAGAGCACGATGACAATTCGAGTGAAGCTTGTCATTAGGAGTAGGATTGAAGGCGCAAGCGAAAGGAGGGTGATGACGAAGAGAACCTGAATCCCCAAATCAACATCCATCGGTTTGCCCGGCGCCCCTTGTCCTAGATTAAGACTCAAACCTGGAATGGCCGCTCCGAATACTGGGGAGCTGGCAGCGCAGGCTTGGTTGCTTCCGCCACCTGTCAGGACCACACAAACGAACAGTGCAAGAAGAATGCGAATCATCGTCGGTAGGGGCCTGAAGCGATGCTCATTCATGAGGTGGGTTGGTGACGTTCGTAAGCGAGGTCTTCGGAAGGAAAAGGGAATTCAGCAGTCGATGCAGCGGCTGGTTTCGGAGAAATCAAGGTGGTTCCATTGGGCCCTACCGCAATCACGAAACGATCCTTTTGATGTTCAAGGACGTAGAGATAAGTCTTGTGAGCCAGAACCTTGAATTCCAAGACGTTGAGTTCGCGTGTCGTCTGGGAGTGCGTTGCTAGATGCCCCCATTTCTTAACCGCGAGGACGAACCCCCCAAACACAGCGATTACAATAGAGAAGGCTCCGAACATCTTAATACCGGTGGCGAATAGATCGTTGTCCTTTCGCAGTAGATCGGTGGGGTCCGATCCGAGGGTGTTGGTGAGCGCGGTGGCGGCTTGAATCTCACCGCAATCTTGGAGAATCAGCCAGATTATGCTGACAAGGATGGGGAATATTTGACGGGGGAGGTGCATTGTGGCGGTCAAAGAATCTTGGTGATCTTGATGCCGAATTGATTGTCCACGACGACGACTTCTCCCTGCCCAATTCGTTTGTTGTTGACGAAGAGATCGACTGGAGTGTCGGCTTTCTTTTCCAATTTTACGATTGAGCCTTCTTCGAGTTGAAGAACGTTCTTCATGGGCATCTGACAACGGCCGAGTTCGACCGACAGGTTAACCGGAACGTCATAGATTAGCTCGAGATTCTCTTTTGCTGTTTCTTCGACCGCATTCATTGCCGTAATGTATCCACTTCCTCTTTGACTGCCCGGGATTCAACTTCCATTGCCCAGTGGTTATTGACCTTGCCGATCCGGCCTCGAAATTTAGATGTATCGCCGACCAAGAGTTCTGCTTGATTGATGAACTCGGGGTCGAGGGGAAGAAAGTCACCTTCAGTGAGATTCGCCAGGCTCTTGAGCGTAAGCTGCGGCCCAGGACAACGCGTTCGTAGTCCCACTCGGACGGCGTCAAAGCGTTCACTCCATGAAGGAGGGGATTTACTCTTTTGCCGCGGACCGGTGCCATCATCTGAGTAGAGATTGGCTAATCTTCGAACCAGTGGTTCCAAGGTGAAATACGGAATCGCCAGTTTGATCTCATCGATACAGTCGGCCAAGGTTGCCTCTATGGTTAGAATCAACATGAGAGTGTCTGGTGGCGAGGTTTGGAGATACTGTGAACTCGTCTCGTGCTCGAGAATGACCGGACGGTGCGTGTGTTCGTTAGACCAATGGTTGCACCATTCCACCAAAATCACATTGATGGCTTGTTCTAAGAGTGATATTTCGACGTCGCTAAATTCGCTCTTCGCTTCGACAGAATGGGCCGGCCCCCCGAGCAATCGATCAATGATCGTCGAGGCCAATCGAGGAGGTATCTCGAGAATTGAAATCCCGCGGAGTGGCTCTACTCGAAAGAGGGCAAAGTTGGATTGTTGACTTAGTTTTGGGACTGACTGTTCAAAGGACTGGATGGTCATGTCCTTTAGCTTGAGTCCGAATTCCATCCGGACAGTCACCGAAAGACGCCCGGCGAGGCTCTCGACGAATTGTTCGTGTCGAAGGCGAATTTTTCGCAACTCCAGAGAGGTGAGGAAGGAGGGTTGGCGAAAATCGTAGGCTTTGACGTCATCGCTGTGTTTTGAGTTGAGCTCGTCCGATGAGCCGATGACATCAACGGTCGATTGTTCCTCAGCAACTTGAGCAACGAGACTCTCAATCGATTCTTGGGAAAGAACCTCGTTCTCTGCTTGGGGTGTTGGTTCCTGATCGTCAGCCATGGTCTCCGAGGGTTAAGTGCGATGGGGGGCTATTGGACGGCAAACTCGGTGAAGAAGATGTTCTCGATGTGATCGCCCCCGAGCGCATTGTTGAAAGCGGAGACCAACATAACCTTCACGCGATTCTTGATTTCAGTTTGGCTGAGATCATCAATCGAGAGATTCATCAGGATTCCCATCGCGATATCACGAAGCTGGGGCTCGTGTTCTTCAACGAGCGCCGTCATATTGCCGCCAGAACCGGTGAGGGCGAAACTACTCACGAGATATCGGGTTGCGGAGGTCCCTTTGACGTTGACCAATACCTTTTTGACGGTGGCCATGTTAGATCCTGCTTCGCCTTCACCTCCGCCATGCCCCCCACTACTACCATGCCCACTTGATTTCCCATGAGCCGATGGTTTGGCTTCGGCATGTCCTTCGCTGTGAGCGTCGTCTTCGGCGTGGTCACTTCCTTCTGCCCCGAGTTTGGCTTGGAGCTGGGGGACCAGAACGAACGACGTCAATGCGTAGGCAATGATCGGCATTACCGTCATGGTAACAATGAGTGGTAACCAATCTTTGATTCCTCCTCCGGCCTTGGGAGCGTCATTGTTACCGCCTTCTTTCTCGTCGGGTTTTGCCATGATTCTTGTGTCGGATTCTTAGGCTGGGGCTTCGAATTCTAATGGTTAGAATAAGGGCGCTTAGCGCTTGAGATTGACGACTTCTTGTAGGACTTCATCGCTCGTGGTGATCATTCGCGCGTTGGCTTGAAAGGACCGTTGTGAAGCGATGAGTGAAGCGAATTCGTTCGTTAGATCGACATTCGAGAGTTCGAGGGCGCCACTTTGTAGTGCTCCGAGTCCCTCCGAGCCTGGGGCGCCGCCTTTTGGATTGGCTGCTCCGCCGAGAGGCCCGGCTTCGGCAACGTTGGTGTAGAGATTGTTGCCGACCTTTGCCAATGCATTGGCGTTCTGAAATTTTTGTAGGAGGATTTGTCCTCTGACATACTCACTGCCGTCATCAAGTTGGGCGTAGATCTTTCCATCGGCAGAGAAGCGGAATCCGCTGAAGGCTGCCGTCTGATCGAATCCTTGGGGACGATTGTTGGGATCGTCATTGATCCGAATATCCCCAGTCACCTGGCCGTTGGCGTCGATAGAACCTTGCACACGATGTCCGCTTGTGGTGGTAAGAAATCCTTGGCTATCTACCTGAAAATTCCCAGCGCGAGTGGCCATGAGAGTGTCGCTTCCGGCTTCTTTGACTGAGAAAAAGCCGTCTCCAAGGATCGCGAAATCGGTTTGACGACCTGTTTCGGTGAGTGTCCCAGAAGAGAAGAGATTGCGGACGGATGCGGATTTAACGCCTGAACCAACCTGTGAAACCGAGCCGGATGTGCCATCAGTACTACCGCCATTGATGGCCTGACTGAATGAGTCTGCGAAGTCTACACGAGCCGATTTGAACCCGGTCGTATTAACGTTGGCAATGTTGTTACCAATGACATCGATTTGATTTTGAAAGTTTCTGACGCCACTGACGCCTGATGCGAGTGATTTAAGCATAGAGTTCTCCTTCGGTAAGTGGTTGGACGATATCGGTGTTTTGAGTAGGGAGGGCGATCGCGAGTAGTTGGTTGAAATCGTATGGTTGACCGGCTACGATCAATCTCGGAACGCCGTCTTCGATTCTCACTTCGCTCACCGAGCCGCTCGCCGATCCGTCTTTGCCATTGAGGTTGACTTCTTGTCCGAGCATGGCATTTGCCTGGAGGAGACGTTGCTCTTGCCGCATGGCGGCGATATCTTCTTGGGTGGCTTTAGACTGTTCCAGCGAACTGATCTGCATGATCTGAGAGATGAATTCAGAGTCTTTCTTGGGATCCAGCGGATCTTGGGAACTGAGTTCAACGGTCAGGAGTTTAATGAAATCTTCTTGCCCAAGGTCCGATCCGAGACTTCGGTCTTTGGATTGAATTTCGGGGCTGCTCGCGCCGAAACTTGTTGTTGGAAAAATGCTGGTCATAACGTTTGTGTTTTCAAGGCGAATGGGAGTGTGGTTTCTTGCTGATAGATCAGGGTCTGCATCCATTCAAGCCCAGTAGACCTTCTCGTTTGATTCCGATTTGCTTCCGGATTGGAGGGGTTCGTCGGTTTCTGTTTTCCGTTCCGTGTGAGTGAAAGTCGGTGAGTGCTGCGTTAAGTTTTGACGGCCGCCTTGATTGGTTGAGCGTTCATCTGAGAGATTTGAATGATTGGAAGGGCGTTCTCGCGGATCTTCCAGTGTAATGTTTTGTTCGGCCAATCGTGCCTGGAGTTGGCTCCAGTTTGCCTTTAACCATTCAGTGTTCTTGGCATCTAGTTGGGCACTGACCATGATACCGTCACTGGTGTTCTGAAGCGAAAGGGTAATTGTCGTTTTAGAGTCAGGGCGAATTTCTGCTGTCAGCGAGTCGTGACTGAAGCGTTTCAGGGAAATCGCCTGTTCTTTGATGAGATTGTGAATCTGATCAACATTCGACTGAACCGTTGTTGGGGGAACGAGTTTCTGAGAGAAATTGGATTCTGTGCCGGTAGCGACCGTCGAGAATGATGGGGTTCCGGCGAGCGTTGGGAGTCCCTCTGTATTTCGGTTTTCTATGCTCGCTGGACGTGGCCCCGTGTTTGCTTGAACCCCCTGTTCTACGGGAGACACAGCTCGTGGGAGAACCGGAGTCTCTTTCAGATGGGTGCTAGGCAAGTTTCGATTCATTTCTTTCGTCGAACCGATCGTTGCGCTCTCATGAGACGCTCGAATGGGACGGTTCTCTACCTGTTGAGCAGGCCGTATGCCAGACCGGGGTGTGAGATCTTGATTGCTCTGAAATGTTGGTTTTTCCAAGGATTGTAAGCTTTTTTTCTCAATCTCCGAGGAACGTGTCGGTTTTTCAAGGTGAGGCAGATCGAGTGTTTCCTGCCTGCTGCTTCGTCCTTGGTGGGCAAGAATTTCCTGTCGGAGGGGGGCGTCGGATGCTGATTCAAGCGAAGCGGGACTTTTGCTCGGAGGTGTCTGGGCTGGAGGTGGTTTGGGAGTCTGGTGCGATTCTTCCTCTGTTAAAGAGCTTATTGCCACGGGGCTCTTGGAATTCGAGCGCTGGATTGGTGAGGTTTCTTCATTGGCGTTGGAACCCGGTTGCCTTGGGATGCTCTTTGTCGGTGTTACCGGATTGCCGTTTGAGGGAGGGGAGAGTTTAGTGAGCGGGGCCCCTACAAGTCCAGCGAGTGGCGTCTCTGTCTCTTTGGGAAGTTCCCGGGAGGCTATCGATTGAGGCGGGTTAGCATTCGAGTTTCGTTGCTTTGGGGGCTCAGAATCCTGATCGCTTTGTTCGATGAAGATCTGTTCGGGAGTAGCAGATGATAAGGCTTCAGTCTCCGCTAGATTTGATAGCCCTTTGGTCCCGGCAAGGAAGCTCGTGTCGCTTGTTTCGGTGGGAACTTCAGCCCGTGAAGTGTTTGGGGGCATGAATGATTCGAAGGATTCACTTTCTTCGGCTGGTAACGCTTCTGAATCGGGGGTGCGTTCTTCAGATACCTCTGGCGAGATAGAAGAAAGGCCAAAACTACCGGATGCGTTCGAGGACGAGGTCGAGAGGGGTGGCGATATCATAAACGGCAGGGCTTTGATGGGAACGCGGTGCGTTATCGCCGCTCATGTATTGCTTGGCAGGATGATGTTGTGATACTGATCGAGGATTTTGTGAACTCGTTTCAGTTTTTGATCATCGCCGGCAAGCCATACTTTTATGATGGCGCTTACTTCCGATTGTTTGAGAAATTTGAAGATCTTAGCAATCCGTCGATCCTCTAGCTCGTAGAGCATCTTGGCCGCATCTTTGGGTTCCATCTGCTTGTAAACGGTGACAATCTCTTTCATGTTCGCCGCTTCCTCTGCCTCGACTCGGGAAAAGAGGGAGTCGATCTCGGTTTGTATGGATTCGACCCAATTCGTAACACCGGCTAGCTCTCGTTTCTCAGTGGCGATTTGTTCCGCGACTTTTTCGAGATCGGCCTCTCTTTGATCCAATTCACGTTGCTTGTCCTTAAGTTGACGGGAGAGTTCGTCGATGTCTGGGTTAATATAGTTCCATGAAGCGAGATCGATAGGGCGCCTTTTTTCGGGCTGCTCGTGTGGTGTCGTTGTTTTCGCAGGGCGCAATTGTTCTCCGACCCCAATCATTAGCCCCGTCGTTGTGATAAGAAAGCTGGTCGAGCCTGCTGCAGCGATGAGCCAGCCGGATTTGAGAAGTTTCTTCATTTTCTTAGTAGCGTTGTCGTGGGCCCTGACCGGCGAGTCCGTCTAGTTCGATTTGTTCGAGTCGCTCGAATTCGGTTCGATGGATTCGTTCTCGTTGGGAACGGTAAGATTCGAGAGATTTTCGGGCTTGGCGGCGTTCCTTCAGTTCGCCGCCGAGACGGGCCACGTTCGTTTCAGCCTGATTGATGGCCTCTTCCGCGTCGCTGATTTTTTCTTCGATGTATTTCCAACCTGATTGCGTTTGGGTCAACGAGAGAGAGTGGGGCTCGTTTTGGAGGTGCTCTTGGTGCGTTCTCCACTCGTCTGTCAGTCGTTTCTTGAGCAAGATGGCGTTGGCCTTGGCTTTTGAGAGTTCCGATACTGCGGCTGCGTATTGCGCGAGCACGGTATTCTCATCGTGCCTTTTGAGGCTCAGAATGTTGTCGAGAGGAAATTCGAAGCGCTTCATACAGGTTTAACTAGATGGCCGGTGCTGGTTGTGCCCCGACGATTGAATGTAGTTGTTGGAGGGCCTCGATGGATCGGACCCCTTCGGTGACGGACTGTTTTAGAAAGCCCTGTAGCTTGGGGAAGAGTGCCATCGCATGGTCAATCTCGAGGTTGGATCCTGGCTTATAAACGCCGAGCCGAATGACTTCTTGATTCTTGTGATACGTGGCGAGAGTCTTTCGTGCTGATGCCAGCATAGTGAGATCTTCGGGCCGGGTCAGTTCCTTCGAAAGCCGGCTAATACTTTGAAGGATATCAATCGCGGGATACTGCCCTTCAAAGGCAAGTTGACGGTTGAGGACGATGTGACCATCGAGAATGGACCGAACCGTGTCTGCGATCGGATCTGACATATCATCTCCCTCAACCAAGACAGTGAACAATCCAGTGATCGCACCTTGGCGTCCACAGCCGGCGCGTTCTAGTAACTGAGGGAGAACGGCGAAGACAGAGGGCGTGTAGCCTTTGGTCGCGGGAAGTTCTCCAACAGAGAGCCCTAGTTCTCTTTGAGCCATGGCAAATCGTGTGACGGAGTCCATCATTAGGAGAACACTCTTACCCTCGTTTCGAAACTGTTCGGCGATTGACATCGCCGCATAGGCACCCTTGAGCCGCATGATCGGTGGTTCGTCGGAGGTGGCTACGACCACGACAGAACGCGCACGTGCTTCTGGACTCATTTCGTTTTCAATGAATTCACGAACCTCTCTCCCACGTTCGCCTATGAGAGCAATGACGACGGCATCGGCTTCGGAGTGCCCAGCCATCATCCCCAATAGGGTCGATTTGCCTACGCCACTGCCCGCGAAAATGCCCATTCGTTGACCGATGCCACAGGGGATGAAGGTGTCGATTGCCTTGATTCCTGTGGAGAAATTCCGATTGATCGGTTTTCGATGCAAGGGATGGGGAGGAGCCGACTTAAAGCTAACCTGGTCTTGAAACCGAAGAGGCCCTTTGTCGTCAATAGGTGCACCGAGTGCGTTGAGAACTCGACCTTGGAGAGCCTTGCCGACGGGAACTTGAAGCGGTCGCCCTTGCGTCATCACTTGGCTGCCAGGGTGAAGTCCTTCAGGGTCTTCGTAGGGCATTAGCAGCGTGGTGTTTCCACGGAAACCAATGACTTCTGCAGTGAATTGCTTGCCTCCTCGAGAGCTTTCGATGTGGCACACATCACCGAGTGATGCCATGGGGCCTTTGGATTCAATGACTAGC
Organism: uncultured Verrucomicrobiota bacterium; assembly: GCA_913061285.1. GTDB lineage: Bacteria > Verrucomicrobiota > Verrucomicrobiia > Limisphaerales > AAA164-E04 > UBA2970. Next base: position 10,151 of record CAJXVR010000075.1, read on the forward strand.
CCTGTGACCTGGTCGATGGTGCCGTAGGCCGTGATGGGGCGGCAGTGTTTGAGTTTCTTCGAGAGGCCTTTCAAGTGGGAAACGATGGCCTGGTTCTCGTTCTTAAAATGAAGTGGCATCATCGTATACTTGCTCGGATTCTCTTGGTTATGCCGCCAAGCTTGGACCGGTGAGGAGACTGTTGATTTGGGCTGTCTTGGATTCGATGGTGGCGTCAATGCGACCGAAATCTGTCTCTACCTGGCACCCTCCACGAGTCAATTGAGACGAGGTTTTGTAGATGATATCTTGACTGTGTCCGGACTCTTGTCCGAGTGCTTGGCTGGTATCCTGGATCAGTTCGAGATCGTCTGGATGCAGTGTGATGACGATCTTGCTGGATCCGTGGATTCCTGCTAGAGCCTCCCTAACGAGCGTTTCGATTCTCTCCTCCGTAACGGGGCAAGTGCTCACAAATTTTTGGGCGACACAAAGAGCCAAGTCTTTAACGGCAGATTCGGCATCTCTGAGCATCTCGGGAACGGCTTTGGTTAGCGCATGTAGAATTCGTTGGGTTTCCGCCTGTTTCTTGAGTGCTTCAGCGTGCTGAACGGATCTAAGGGCTGCCGCTTCCTGTCGACGCCCTTGTTCAAACGAATGCTGGCAGGCGTGAGCAAGATGCTCCTCGATGGCCGTTTGATGATCGCTGGCTGCTTCGATGGTGATCTCGGTGACTCCTTGTGGGAGGGTGATCGAGAGTTGATTATCGGATGCTTCCACTGCCATTTCCTCGTAGTGATGAGAGATCGATTTCTTCGTTGGCTTCCATTTGGCGGACGATCGCAATGATCTGCATTTGCGCTTCTTCCACGTCGGCCAATTTTACGGGGCCGGCGAACTCGAGTTCCTCTTCTACTGCCTCGGCGGCCCGTTTTGAGAGACAGGAAAGGAGGAGCATTCGCAGGCGATCCGAGGCGGTCTTTAGTGCGATCGCTAGCTTGTTCATATCGACATCTCGAAGAATCTTCTGAATATCTCCTGCCTCGAGTGCGACGAGATCCTCAAAGGTGAACATCTTTTGCTTGATTGCCTGGCTGAGCTCAGCGTTTTTTTCCTCCAGTTTGGAGAGGAGACTCTTGCTGAGACTCTTATCCATCGAATTCAGAATGTCGGCGGCTGGTTTGATGCCACCGGACCGGCTTACCGAAACGGGAGGCGCATTCCCGGCCCGTGCCAGGACGACCTCAACGACAGATTCCATCACCTCGCTCGAAGTGGGAGAAAGCGTGGCCAGTCGCTCAACGACGATAGCCCGTTTATCCGGGTCCAGCATCGAGAGAATTCTGGAAGCGGAATCCGGTGAGAGATAGCTGATGAGTAGGGCGATGGTTTGATTCTGCTCCTGTTTGATTAAATTAAAGAGCTGCCGGGGTTCCATTTCAACGATGCGCTGAATCGCTCCTGGGGCTGTGGGGGTTGGAGAAATGCGACCAAGGATATCAGCTGCCTTGAACATTCCGACCGATTTTTCAAGCGTGCTTCTAGCGAGCTCAACGCTTCCGCAAACGGCGGTGCTCGCGTGGACGGCGAGTGAGGAGAATTCAGACAGGATCTCTCTTTGTTCCCTTGCATTGAGGAGAGAGAGTCGGGACATCTCTTCCGCTACAAAGCCGACTTCTTCTTCGCCCATGAGTTTGAAGACATTGGATGAAGTCTCGGGGCCTAGCATCACCAGCAACGCCGCAAGTTTCTGGAAGCGTGACATGTCTGGAACCCGAGTGCTGAGGTTGCTGACATAGCTGCGTTCTTCGGCGCTTGTCGGCGTCTTTGCTGAAGCGACAAGGCTCACTGCGTCCGCGCTTGATTGAGGGTCAATTGTTGCCGTTGTCATCGTCTTCATGCAGCCAGGATCGAATGGCTCGAGTCATGTTGTCTGGGTTTTCTCTGAACAGACGGTTGAGGACGTCCGTGCTGAGGTGTCGACTCGACTCTTCCGGGATGATCAATTCGTCATCGCCGCCTAGCGATTCTCCTGGCGTTGTCCCGACCGCTCGGGGGAGAGGGTTGCCATCGATGTCGATGGATTTGGCGTAGTCTTCGAGAGAGAGACCGACGGGGACAGATTTGTCGTTGTGAGCGATGAGCTTTTTACTGAAGACCCGGAGGACGGCTAGGCCCAAGATGGCGAAAACAAAGGGTTGACCGATATTAATCCAATCCTGAACCGATCCGCCGGGGCCGATCAGATGCGGCTCAGCAATTGGATCGGGTTGATTGAAGGCGATCTGCTCCACCGAGAGATTGTCGACGATGTTGGTTATTCCCAGGGTTTTTGCGACGATTCGTTTGAGACTTTCGATTTCTTGGGCATCCCGATCGACAAAGACGGTATCGGCACCCTGGATCTCCTTCCTCTTAGAGACGAAAACAGCAGCGGTGAGAGACTTGATTCCTCCTGCCATCTGTACGATGTCATTGGTGGTGCTGCCAACGGCAAAACTGCTTTCCTTGATAATCTTGTCCGAACTATTGAGCTCAGGAATGGTTCCAACCGAATTGGTTTGGCTAATCGTGTTCGCTGCAACGCCAGGGGAGGCGGAATTACCGGCGCCACTCTGAGTGCTGGTGACCTCGCTGGTTTCTGTGGTGGAAAGGGGGACGGAATCTGGATTGTAGTCGATCTCCGTTCGTTTGACGGTATCGTAATTGATCTCGGCCGAGACGCGCACCACGGCTTGCCCGGGGCCGAGGACAGTCGTCAGCATATCTTGAGTTTTTTGCGTGAGATACTTTTCAAGTTGCCGACGTATCTCGAGCTGGCCACTTGTCTGACCGGTGACGAGATCAGAATCTCCGTCTCGGCTGAGAAGCTCGCCTTTGGCGTTCGTGACAGAGACATTATTGGGTGTTAAACCCTCAACGGCATTCGCCACGAGAAACTGAATTGCCCTGACCTGTCCTCCTCGTACGTCCGATACGTAGCTTGTTTTGATGAAGACGGATGCTGAGGACTGAATCTGATTGTCGACCAGGAGCCGATTCTCCGGGATGACGATCATGACCTCTGCTGATTCTATCCCATCCATTTGCCGAATCGTTCGCGTGAGTTCTCCCTGAACGGCGCGCATGTAGTTGACTCGTTGTTGCATATTCGAAAGCCCAAACGCTGGTCGATCGAAAATTTCAAGCCCGACATCGTCCCCTTTTTGTGGGATGCCCTCTGCCGCGAGATCGATTCTCAGCTTATGGACTGACTCCTGCGGAACATAAATCGACGTTCCGGCATTCTTGATTTCGAAATTAATCGAACGGTTCTCGAGGTGGGTGACAACCTTATTGGCTTCCTTTGGAGACAAGTTGCCATAGAGGATCGCGTAGGATGGTTTACTCGACCAATAGCCGAGACTGAGGAGTCCCAGCAAGACGGCTGCCCCCGAGAATCCAATCGTAATTCGTTGATTAACGCCGAGGGTACCCCATGTTCGGAGGAGTTCCTTCGCTAGTCTTTCGATGCTTTCCTTCATTCCCTTATTCGGTAAAACGTCGATACGTTAAATCTGCATCCGCATGAGTTCCTGATATGATTCCAGGAGTTTATTTCTGACCTCGACCATGAGTTGGAAGGAGACACTGGCTTCCTGGATAGCGATCATCGCTTGATGGATCGGGACGCCCTGATCGGTCATCATGCCATTGACTGCTGCCGCCGCGTTGGCCCCCTTTGTGGTCACGTCGGCGGCCAGACTACTGACTAATTGAGAAAAGCCTGTCCCTGCTTCCCCTGTTGCTCTCATCGGAGAGATGGGGAGGGCAGAGTTTGGTAAGTTCGGTAGTTCCTTAAGTCCGAGCTGCTGCATCATCGCCGCGTCCGGGAACTTGAGCCCATCCGGCGCCGCCTCGGAGGAAAACTGATAGGGGTTCTCCGCCGTCTTACTGGCGATACTCATCGCTTGGGCGAGGAGATTATTGGCTGATGAGACGGGTTCCATGAGCTCTGTCTAATTCTGGGTCGCTACTTCTTTCCGATTGATAGCGCTTCGTTTGCCATGGTTCGGGAAAACTTCATTGCCGCCACGTTGGCTTCATAGGCCCTGCTCGCCATCATGAGGTCGACCATCTCGCGGTTGATATCGACATTGGGATAGTGAACATAACCATCGGCAGAGGCATCGGGATGTTCGGGGTCAAAGACACGTTTGAAAGGTGACTTATCTTCCTCAATACGAGCCACTTGCACCGATTGAATTGCGTTTTGAGAATCTTGGAGAAGCGACTCGAACACGACCTGTTGACGTCGATAGGCTTCGCCACTTTCCGTTTTGGTGACGCGAGAGTTTGCGATATTCTGTGAGGCCACTTCCATGCGGATCCGCTCGGCATTCATCGCCGCCGCAGTACTCTCTGATCCTGGGAGTGTGATTGTCATAGTTTAGTTAGTTTGCTCTACTGAGGTCTGCCTGTGATTGCCAGTCGAAGCTTTGCGAGCGTTCCCGAAACCAATTGAGATTGTAGCTTGTGGGCGAGGGCATTCTGGTTCAGGGCGACGATCTCTTGTTCTATGTCGACCGTGTTTCCGTCCTTATTCTTACTCAGAGCGAGCTGATCGACCGTGATGTGCGGTTTGAGGCTCGCTATTTGGTGTTTATTGCCTTCCTTGAGAGCGCGGTCGAAGGCGGCCTTGAAGGCGGGAGCGGTGTCGACTCTCCGGTAACCTGGGGTCTCAACATTGGCCAGGTTGCTGGCGATGGCCTCATGTTTGAGACCGCTGGCATCCAATCCCTTTTTGGCCGCTATGTAGTTCGTTTGACTGAAGAGTGCTTCGATCATGGTATCTCGAGTTTGGAGAGCCCTCAGCAGCAGTCGTGCCATGGTTGAAAACAGCGTATATGCGGTGACTTTCAAGAGTGAAGGAGCTCTTGAGGCGGCAAAAACTTCCAGGGTGGAAGGAGCTGCCGGCAAACTCAGCCCCTATTGAATGATTCATGGCCAAAGCGAAACGTTCTCGGCTCTCTGGTTGTTGGTGACTTTTTTATTTCTTCTAAATTGGGGTGTTGCTTATTGGTAAGAAGTATTACGCTGTGTTATGGGTGTTTTTCTGGATTTCTTTGTATTTTTGGCTGTTTTAGCGTCTTTTTGTTGGAGCTCTGAACCTGAAATTATCGTGGATGAACTCCCGATCCACGACAGACGAATTCTCCATGAAAGGTGCCTAGGAACTGGGGACGAGGGTGCCTTGGCATGCCTGCTGCTTGCCGGTTGGCGACATGAATCTAATCGAGACTGAAGCACCCTCAAGACTCGCGGTTAAGGCAGACGATGTCTTTTCGTTCCCCCGGGGACTCCTGGGTTTCGAAAATATCAAACGGTATGTGCTCCTGAAGAATGAAGAAGAGGACCCGTTTATGTGGCTGCAGATGATTGACGATCCCTCGCTGGCGTTTTTGGTCGTGCCACCGTATCCGGTCTTTTCTGAATACAATCCGATTTTTGACCCTGAGGATTTCGCTCTACTAGGGATAGAACGGGAAGAGCAAGTGATGATGCTAACCATCGTGACCGTTGATGGCTCTGGAAATGCCACTGTGAATTTAAAGGGGCCGCTTGTGATTAACCGAGAAACGCAGCTTGGGGCACAATTGGTGTTGAAGAACGCCTCTGAGTACGGCGTGCAAGAGCCGCTGGCGACTACGGACAGCCGCAACAACAACTAAGGATAGGAATTTAATGCTAGTTCTGGCGCGTAAGATAAATGAGAGCCTGGTAATCGACGGGCGGATTGTGGTCCGAGTGGTAAAGGTCGATGGGGAGACGGTCAAGATTGGCATCGATGCGCCGAAGGACGTACCCATTTTTCGTAGTGAAATCTACGAGGAAATCGAGAAGAACAATCGTAATGCCTTGACCCAAAAAGGATCCAAGGGCGTGGAAATAGCGCTTACGGATTCGAAGAAGGGGAAGGGTAAGCGGACAACCAAAACCCACAACACGATGGACTCTGAAAAAGTGTCCTAGATACTGCTTTAGTTAAAGGAATCGTCAACAAAGGAAGGTATACTTATGTCAATGGTAATCAACTCAAACGTCGCTGCGATGCAAGCGTCGGGGCAATTGCGGGGAAATCAAGATGCGTTAACACGGTCGTTGAATCGGCTCAGTTCCGGTTCGAAAACGAATGATTCATCAGGAAACGCGGCAGATATTGCTGTTTCATTGAAACTCGATGCGCAGGTCGCACGGCTGACAGCAGCTGAGAACAATTTGGCAAGTGCCACTTCGTTCTCTCAAACCCAGGACGGGTATTTACGAAATATCGGCAAGGTGCTCGACCGCATGAGCGAACTGGCCATCCTGTCTCAGGATGTCATGAAACCTGACGAAGATCGGGCACTCTACGACAAAGAGTTCCAGCAATTGGGATCGTTCATCACCGATACTGCCACGAAAGACTTCAACGGGGTGAGCCTATTCACCACCGATGCTCTGGCGGTGACGATTGATTCGGATGGTAATACGTTTTCAATGACCGGGATCGATCTGGCGTCAACGACCTATACTGATGTCACTTCGGGCGATGTGAAAACCACGACGGCGGCTATTGCTGCCTTGGGTAAGATCAAATCGGCAATCGGGCAACTAGGTAAGGACATCGCTCAGTTGGGATCGACTCAGGCACGGCTCGATTCAACCTCTCAGAATCTCGCGATTAGTAAGATGAATCTAAGTGCTGCGAGCTCCAAAATTAAGGACGTTGACGTGGCCGCAGAGTCGACCGAGTTTGCCAAATACAATATCTTGGTACAATCGGGAACTGCGATGTTGGCTCAGGCTAACCAGTTGCCTCAGAACGTTTTAAGGCTTCTTCAGTAATAGTATTCGCTCTCACTATTGAGTCTCTGAAGGGGAGTATCGATAGCCATCGTTTGGCGTTCTCGATCCCTGTTCTGAACGTCTGACTCGAAATTAGATATGTCCATACTCTTGGCAAGGGAGCGGCATTGGCTGGAAACTGCGTTCTGATTGTGAACGCGATGCGTTAGGTAACATTCTATGTTCACGGTTCTTCATATCATTGAACGCTTGACGCTTGGCGGCGCCAGTCGGGCTCTCATCGGTCTTTCAAAATACTCTCGTCAGTACGGGAACTACCGTCATCGAGTGATCTCACTTCTGCCCGCGCAGCCTGAGGCGATCAGCATTGCTGCGGATGATGGTCTCGAGCTTGTTGAGGGGAGCGAGAAGTCGCTGATTGATGCGGAAGTCAGGGCTGCTGATATCGTTCAGATTCATTGGTGGAATGCACCTGTGTTGCAACGCCTGATGCGAGAGGGATTGCCCCCGAGTCGTCTCATGGTCTGGTGCCATGTGGTCGGTGACACGTCGCCGAATATCATCACACCAGCGTTGATCGACCACGCCGATGTCACGATTGCGTCGAATCCCTACACCCATCGAGAGACAAAGGTGTTCCAAAACCTGGCTCCGGAAACGTGGCGGAAGAAAACTGGAATGATCGTCGACCCGACCGATTTTGACAGGGTCAAGGACGTTCGTAAGAGACCTCACACTGGATTCAACGTGGGATACATAGGAACCGTTGGATACTACAAGATGCATCGGGATTTTGTTGAAATGTCCAGTGCTGTCTCAGTTCCTAATGTGAAATTCCTCGTGTGCGGTGGTGGTATTCAGGAGCAGTTACGAGCGGAAGCAGTGCAGCGAGATACTGCTTCGAAATTCGAATTTTTGGGGTATCAGGAGAATATTTCCGAGGTGATTAGCCAGCTTGATGTCTATGGCTATCCACTTTGTCCTGATACTTATGCATCAGGAGAACTGAACTTGCAGGAGGTTATGTACGCTGGGGTTACCCCGGTTGTGTTTCCCTATGGCGGGGTGCGCCGTCTTGTGTTGGATCAGTTCTCGGGACTTGTCGTGACCACGAATGAGGAATACCGACAAGCCATAGAATACTTGTATCATCACCCGGAAGAACGGCTGCGAATGGGGGAGAATGCGTCCGTCTATGCCCGGCAAATGTTTGGAGCCGAGCGGGCGGGGAAAGCGCTTAATAGTTTTTTTGATCGGATGTTGGAGGACGATAAACGTCGCCGGTTCGGTCTTGATCCTGCAGATCTTGGAGAGAGTATCTCAGTGTCCTCTGGGCTGTCTTATGGCGGGAGCCTCTTTGCTGAGTCGCTTGGCTCAGAGTCTAATCCTTTTCTCACTAGCTTGGATCCCTCGAATGGGAATGCTTGCCTCGCCGCAGACGAGTCTATTCAGGCGATGTCTCCAGTGGTTCATATCGCTGGGATCATGGAATATAGGAATCAGTATCCGCGAGATGCTTGGCTCTGCTATTGGTCCTCACTCGTGTTCTTTGGTCAAGGCCTGTGGGGACAGGCTCTTGAGGGGTTTAAGTTTGCTCTTGAGATGGGGATTGAACATTGGCGAGTTCACTGGTTTCTTGCCTTGGCTTCCCGACGATTGAATCGATTTGAAGAGGCACGGGAAGCATTGCTTAGAGTTCGTGCGTTGCAGCCTGAGTTTGCTCCTGCTCAAGAACTGTTGAACAGTGAAACCACTGGGGCGGCTGACTGTCCCTTTCCCGTTGTGAACGGCATCGATGATATGAGGCCTTTTGGGAGAGGGGAGGAATCATCCACACGCATTGACAAACTAAGCGAGGACAACGCTTTGGCGGTTCTGTCAGAGGCCAGTGACGCCCTCGAACGAGGTGAACTCGATCAACTTGATCAGCGTCTTGAGCGCATCCATGGCTTTCGGTTTTCAGAGGCGGGAAGCTTTGAGCGCTTGGGGCAGATCGAATTTAATCGGGGCCGTTTCTCCGATGCGGCGGAGACGCTAAAGGCAGGACTCCTAGAAGGATGTGATTCCGTCAAAGTGTTGACCCAATTGGCGGCTTGCTCGTTCGAGCTCGAGGAGATTGAGGAGTTTGAGTCGTATCTGACTCAGGCAATGGAACGAGACCCTTGTGATCCCTTGCCACACAAGTTCTTAGCTCATTTGAATGTGGGGCAGGGTTCCTATGTCGATGCCGCCAAAGGTTGCCGTGATATTTTGAGAGTGACGCCGGATGACATTGAAACACTTCGGTTGCTTTCGATTTGTTTTGAAAAAACCGGGGAGTTTGATTCTCAACTTGCCACTTACGATGAGATTCTGAGGCTACAACCCGGGGAGCCTGAGATTCAAAAGGCCCGTCAGGCCCTCGCTGAACGCCTTGTCTCAAACCAGGTTATGCCAACTCATTTAGAGAGAGAGCAGGGTGGAGGTAGTTCTCCATTGGTCAGTGCGATCGTTTCCACCTACAATGGCGAATCGTATATTGCTTCTTGTCTCGATGATTTGTTGGGGCAGTCGGCAATCGGGCTAATGGAGATCATCGTCGTCGATAGTGGGTCGGATGAAAACGAAGGCGAGATTGTAGCCCGGTATCAGGAGAGCCATCCTAGGATTCACTATATCAGGACGGAAACTCGGGAAACCCTGTACGCTGCCTGGAACCGAGCGCTTGAAGTTGCTCAAGGGCGTTATGTGTTTAATGCAAATACCGATGATAGTCGGCATCCGAAGGCGGTTGAGCGCTTTGTCGAAGCAATGGAGACCCATCCTGATGCAGCTCTCGCATACGCAGATTGTCATTGGACAGATCAGCCCAATGATGTGTTTTCTAAGGATGAGTTTCTACGGAAGGTTCGGTATCCTGATTACCATCCCGCATTGTCTCTTTTTTATTGTTACACCGGTTGTCTTCAGTTTTGGCGAACGAATGAGCTTCGTGTTCTGGACGGTTTTGAGGGGCGCTTCCATGCCGCTGGTGATTACGAGGTCTTGATGCGTCTCGCCAAGGCTCAGAAAAAAGTCGTTCATGTACCCGAGGTTCTCAGTCTATTCTATCAGAATACCTCGGGCTTGACTCAGCAATCGAACCGCTCGGCTCAAGAAGAGGGGGCTGCTCGCGATGTTTTTAGAAAGGAACTTGATGTAGGGGCTCTCTATGTGCTGCCCTCGGAACATTCTGCGGATGTGGCGAAGGCTTGGGTGGCCCTCGGGTGTTTTGCACATCACGTCAGAATCCCTTGGCATGATCATGATATCGGAGATGATGCCTTCGCGCTGGCCTGTTTTCAGAAAGCACTACTCCTCGATTCAGAGTGCGAAACGGCAGCTGGGAACCTGTGTTTTCTTCTATCGCAACATGGTCGCCCGGAAATTGGACGGCAATTTCTAATGGGGAAAGACGTGGGGTGGACGGAAACACGCTGGCGTCGGATCGAGGAGGGCGGGCTACAATGGGTCGATGTTGAGCTGCCGCTAAGGGGGATCGTTGCTGATCGAATTGAGCCGACGAAGGCATCGTCAAGCGATCTTTGTTCCGAATCACTCGATGAACCAGTCATTGCTCTGGGACGTGGCGTTCGTTGGAGTGCTCCGTTCTTCAATCCAAGTGGCTATGGCAGTGAAGCGTTAAATTTTGTCGCTCCCCTAGCGACATCCGGAGCATTGACGATAACCCACAATAGTACGATCGTTTCCCAGGACTTTGTCTCAGGTATGTTGCCGGACGACCGGCGGAGTCTAAATCAGTTGGTTCCGGGAAACAAACAGTCACCTCCCGAGATTTCAATCTGTCATGGGCCTGTATCCTGTTTTGAAGTTCAGCCGGATGCGCGATACCACATTGGCCGGACAATGTTCGAGACGGATCGGTTGCCTAAGGATTGGGTGCGGCAGTGCAACTTGATGGATGAAATCTGGGTGCCGACGGAGTTCAATCGCGAGACCTTCCTTCGGAGTGGGGTTGAGGCTCGAAAGATTGTTTTGATTCCCGGGGCAGTGGACGAAAATCATTTCGATCCGGGGCAGCATGAGCCCGCGGAATTGCCGAATCGTGCCAGGTTCAATTTCCTGAGTGTTTTTGAATGGATCTGGCGTAAGGGATGGGATGTGCTTCTCAAGGCCTATCTCCAAGAATTTGGCCCCGAGGATGATGTGTGCCTTTATCTTCGCTGTTATGAATGCAATTGTCCTGACGGTGATGCGAAGAAGCTCATGGCCTCTCGAGTGCTTGAGGTGGCTCAGAACCTTGGCATGGCAGAGGATCAGCTCCCGCGCATTGAGATCCTTGCGGATCAAGTGCCCTATGGGCAGCTGCCTTCTCTGTATCGCTCGGTTCAGTGCCTGGTAGCGCCGAGTCGGGGCGAGGGCTGGGGGCGACCTCATCATGAGGCAATGATGATGGGAGTTCCGGTGATTGCCACGAATTGGAGTGGCAATACGGAGTTTATGAATGAGGAGAATAGCTATCTCCTCGATTACGAATTGTCACCGGTTCGAGGGGTAGAGACGGCTTTTCAGATCTATGAGGGCCACGAATGGGCTGAGCCATCGGCAGAACACCTTCGAGAGCTGATGCGCCGAGCCTATAGTTCGCCTGATGAGGCAATGCGGAAGGGGGCAATGGCTAGGACACATGTCCTGAAGCATTTTAGTCGGGCAAGTGTGGCCCAGATCGTTTCGGAGAGGCTCAAGGCTATCGATCAGAAGCTTGATGGACCGGAACAGCGAATCCCTGTTCTGGATCGGGGCTCTCATTGTCACGATACCGAGCCTGCGGCCGGGAGTAGTCTCCTCAATTGGTCCGGACCTTACTCTGACCTTGGAAGTTTGGCACAGGTGAATCGTTTTCTAACGCAGGGAATGCACCGAATTCTCGGAAAAAAGTTGGTGTCCGTTGAACCGACGGCATTTGCTGTTGACGGTGTCAGTGCCGTTGCAAAGGATGGGAGGTCCTTAGTGCGGCAGGAAAAATCCAATGCCGCCGTGATTGTGAGGCATCAATGGCCACCCAATTTTGAAGCCCGAAAGGGGGACGGTGCACTGGTAGTTGTCCAGCCTTGGGAGTTTGGTGCGCTTCCAATCTCATGGGTTCAGGAGAGCGATCATGTCGATCAGTTTTGGGTCTATTCCGAATATGTTCGCCGTGTGTATGTGGATTCAGGGGTGGATCCTAGCAAAGTGAAAGTGTTGCCGCTTGGTACAGATACATCACTGTTTTCTTCAAAACGATCTCCTTGTGAATTGCCGACTAAGAAGCGCTTTAAGTTTCTGTTTGTCGGTGGAACGATTCCACGCAAGGGACCTGATGTCCTTCTTGCGGCCTATGGAAACGCGTTTTCCGCCGCCGATGATGTGACCTTGGTGATCAAAGATTTTGGAGGGAAAAGTGTCTATGCCGGGCAGACGTTTGAGGCGGAGATCAAGGCCTTTCGGGAACGACCGAATAGTCCTGAAATTGTTTATCTCGATGAGAGCCTGAGTGATGAAGAACTCGCAAGCCTCTATGTTTCCTGTGATTGTTTGGTGCATCCTTACCGTGGCGAAGGCTTTGCCTTGCCTGTTCTTGAAGCCATGGCCTCGGGATTGCCGGTAGTAGTGACCCGTGGTGGATCGGCCGATGACTTCACTCCTGAAGATTGTAGCTATGGGATTGAGGCAGTGCGCCGAAGCCTGGGGAGGGAAGTTGGAGGGATGCCACTGACCCGAGCAGGATGGTGGTTAGAGCCATCAGTGGAATCGCTCTCGTCGACGCTTCGCCATATTGTGATACATCCTGACGAGGCCAGCAAGAGAGGCCGGAAAGCGGAGGCGTTTGTGCGTGATGGATGGAGCTGGGATCACGCCGCGGAGCGGGCGGTTGCGCTTGCTGCGGAGCTCATCAAAGGTCGAGTGCCGACAGGGACCAAGAGAGTCTCCGTGAGGCGGCGGACTCAAGAGCTGATTTCATTGCCGATGTGTGCCAGGAAAGGAGATCTTTCTGGCGCGAGAGCCCTCTTCGGCAGAAACCGCTTTGGCGCTGCGTGGAACGCTGCTTGCAAGGAACTGTCCGAGCGACCCTTTCATCCTGAGGCCTATCTTCTCTTAGGAGAAATTGCTCTCAAAGCAGGGGATGGGCAGAAGGCCAGTGCTTGTTCCAAATTGCTTTCCAGCATGGTGCCCAATTGGTCGGGCGCTAAACAGTTTGCTCGAAAACTCAACAAGCGCAAGGGACGTCAACGTCAGCGAGAGGACCTTGGAGCGGTTCCGATGCCCTCTGAAGAGCAGCGTATTTCGGTGTGTCTGATCGTCAAAAACGAGGCTCAGTACCTTGGGCAATGTCTCGAAAGTGTGAAATCGTTTGCCTTCGAAATGGTTGTGCTCGATACGGGATCGACCGATGAGACGGTTGAGATCGCGGAGCGTTGTGGTGCTCGGGTTTATCGGTCCGAATGGGCGGATGATTTTAGTAAGGCGCGGAACGAAGCCTTGAATCATGTGTCCGGTGATTGGATTCTCATTCTTGATGCCGATGAAATCGTTTCGCCTGAGGGTGTGCGCCATCTCAGGCGTGAGGTAGGCGATCGCCGTGCTATCGGTTATCGATTGCCGTTGAGGAACGAAGGTTCTGATGAGCAGGGGCAAGCTTACGTGCCACGTCTCTTTCGCAACGCGCCTGGCTTATTCTATATCGGGAGAATCCATGAACAGGTCTTCACCAGTATTGAAGTTCGTCGACGGCAATGGAACCTCGAGAACCGTCTCGGTGAGACTCAGATTGTCCACTTTGGCTACACCGCAGAAATGACGAGTGACCGCGACAAGGTTGCTCGCAATCTTCGACTGCTCCGTTTGGCCGTTGAAGAGCTCCCGGGTGACTCGAACTTGCTGATGAACCTTGGTCTGGAACTTTCCCGATCTGGCCGGGAATCAGAAGCGCTTGGTCGCTACCGGGAGGCGTTCGACGCTATGATAGCGACTCCAGAGCGCGATGTGGTTCCAGAACTTCGAGAATCATTGCTGACTCAATTTACCTCCGCTCTAATTCGAAATCAGAGATTTCCCGAGGCTCGAGATGTCTTCTCGCATCAGCGGGTATCTGACTCGGCGATGACAGCTTCCTTGCAGTTTCTGAAGGGGCTTGCCCTGATGCGGACCGGCGCTTTCGAGGAGGGTGTTGCAGCCTTTCGAAGCTGCGTTGAGATTCGCGATAAGGCGACATTCTCAAATGGATATGCCGAGGCGTATGGTCCTGCTCCTTTCCATTGTGAAGCCCTTTGTCTTCAGAAACTTGGTCGCCATGATGAGGCGTTTCGAGTATTCGAAAAGGCCGTCGAATCCCCCGATGTCCCGTGGCTTATCGTCAAGGACTTTGCGGTGTATTTGAATCGTGAAGAAAAGGTCTTGGAGGCGTTGACGCTTCTACATTCCAAGCTTGCTCAGTTTCGGGAAGACCTTCCCTTTTGGTTGCTTGGAGCTCGAATCGCTCTCGATAGCGACGCGAGCTGTGAGTATGCCCTCGATTGGATCGGCGAGGGAATCGGCCACCTAGGGGAGCATTCGGCTCTGATGATCGAATACGTGAAAGCGCTTCTGTTGAACGATAAGACGGCGCTCCCGGAAGGTTGGGGCAAGATGATCGAACCCGCTTGTGAATCAGCTGCAAGTTGGTCGGTGCGCCTGGTTGGGAGCATGTTGGAAGGGCGGGCTGTAGAGGGGATCATTCCCGTGGCTGAGCGGGAACTCAGTTTTGAGGTGGTCCGTTTGTATCGACGTTTGCTTACGTGCAACGCCCTGAAAGTCGTTGTTCAAATCAATGAGCGCTTTTCTCTCATTGAGAACGTGGCGCCGACGGCGGCACGCTTAATGCGGGATGCGGTGGATGAAGCCAACACACTGCCGGCTTAGGATGACCCTGATGATTGAACGTTGTTTGCTCCTCCTGTTGGTCTGCTTGTTATGTGCTTGCGGAGGGAGTGTGGATCCTGCCGCCGAACCAGCCAAGGCACTAACGTTTGAGCAGCGGCTTCGCTTGGCCGAAGAAGGTGATGCGGAGGCCCAAAACCAAGTTGCGGTTTCATTCCTTGAAGGAATGGGCGTTGAGCGGGATCTTGAGCGAGCAATCTTCTGGTTTCAAGAGTCCGCTGATAGGGACCATTCACCAGCCTTGTATAATCTTGGAATCCTTTATCAGGAAGGCAAGTTTGTGGCTCAAGATCATGAGCGGGCGTTTGGATACTTTCTTAATGCAGGTCGGCGAGGCTTGCCTGAAGCACAGATGAGTTTGGGCTGGCTGTATGAAGGGGGATTGGGAACCGTGAAGGACCTTTCAGAGGCTGTGTATTGGTATCAGCGGGCTGCGACGTATGGAAAAGCGGCCGATCGTTCGCGATCTTACTACGAAAAGAATCTCCTAGGGCACCGAGATCAGCAGTACCTTTATGGCAATATGGATGCGCAGTTCTTACTGGGTAAGTTGTTTGAAGAGGGCAATGAGGAAGTGGCTCCAGACCTCGAGATGGCGGTTGAATGGTATGAGGATGCGGCGGTACGTGGCGACGGTGCCTCCGCCAGTCGCTTGGCAATCTTGTTGGGCTTGAAGGGACGTCCGCGAACGGATCGTCTTATGGGGTATGCCTGGGCGAAGGTGGCCGTAGAATCTCGAATTATGGAGAACGCCGAGCAGTTGCTGGCGTCGATTGAAAAAACGCTTTCTACGGCCGAGCGGGCGACCGCCGAAGTCCAATCCCAAAAACTGCTCGACCTAATCGATTACAATCGAGCTAACCTCTAGCCGCCTGGAACCGAGGCTTTCATCGTGAGGCCCTGTTTCTTTCTTTCCGCTTCCTTGTATTCTGTCACGAGGGCGTCACCAACTCCTCATCCTCTCCGTCTCGGACCAGAGGCGGAAGAAAGTGACAGCGAAAAGGGGTATTTCTTGCCGAGTTTCTTGGCTGTCTCTTATACACATCTGACGCTGCCGACGAGCGATCTAGTG
>CAJXVR010000076.1 GCA_913061285.1 uncultured Verrucomicrobiota bacterium
CTACACTAGATCGCTCGTCGGCAGCGTCAGATGTGTATAAGAGACAGCAAATAGATTGATCTCCCAGTACCTCCCACCCATCATCCTTGAGTTCAACAATCCAGTAACGATCATTCTGTCATGCGCCCTAGCTTTTCTTCTCGATGTCAGTCCTATCTCAACGGTTTGCTCGGCCTTTCGTTGACGATCACACTGTCAGCCACTCCTCAAGCAGCCGACATCGAACCTCAAGCGACCGATGTCAACACGCTTAAGGTCATTCCCGGATTCGAGGTCGAACTGCTCTACTCGGTGCCCAAAGAGAGCCAAGGCTCATGGGTTTCCATGACAGTCGATCCCAAGGGACGACTAATTGTATCTGATCAATATGGGGGCCTCTATCGAGTCACGCCACCACCGACCGGCGGCGATCCCAAGGCCACGGTCGTTGAACCGCTCGGAATCGAATTGGGTCAAGCCCAAGGACTCCTCTACGCCTTCGACAGTCTCTACGTCATGGTCGCCAACAAAGGCGCCTACACTGGGAGAGGACTCTATCGAGTCTTCGATACCAACAACGACGACCAATTCGATAAAATCCAGCATCTTCGCCCCTTAGAGGGAGGCGGCGAACACGGACCGCACGCCATTGTCCCGGCACCCGATGGAAAAAGCCTCTACATCGTCATCGGCAATCAAACGAAACTCACCGAGATCAGCGGTTCCAAGGTCCCTCAAGTCTGGGAAGAAGATCAAATCCTACCGCGGGCCTACGGTAACGGCTTCATGAAAGGCGTCCCGGCTCCAGGCGGGATCATCTATCAAATCGATCCCGAAGGTAAGGACTGGGAAATCATCGCCACCGGATTTCGCAACGAATACGATGCAGCCGTCAACCGCCACGGAGAACTCTTTACCTTTGATGCGGATATGGAGTGGGACATGAATACACCCTGGTATCGCCCCACAAGAATCTGCCACGTTGTGAGTGGTGCCGAATTCGGATGGCGCAACGGTTCCGGCAAATGGCCTGCTTATTATCCAGACAGTGTCCCGGCCACCGTCGATATCGGGCCCGGATCTCCCACAGGCATCACATTCGGCTACGGGGCAAGCTTTCCCGCTAAATACCAAGAGGCGCTATTCGTTAGCGACTGGAGCTATGGAAAGCTCTACGCTGTACACTTAAGCCCAGACGGCGCGAGCTACACCGCCACCTTCGAAGAATTTATCGGTGGCTCCCCGCTCCCGCTGACTGATATCCTAGTGAATCCTAATGACGGTGCCCTCTATTTCGCCATAGGAGGTCGACGCACAAAATCCGGGCTTTATCGCGTTACCTACCAGGGAGCTGACTCGACCGAAAGCGCCAAACCCACTCAATTGGGAGCGAACGCACGAAATATTCGCAAGCAGCTCGAATCGTTTCATGGCCGCAAAGACCCTCACGCCGTCAAGGAAGCGTGGCCTTATCTTGGGCATTCCGACCGTTTTCTTCGCTACGCCGCTCGAGTCGCCATCGAACACCAAGACCCCATCGAATGGCAAAGCCGGGTGTTGACTGAAGGGAACCCTGAGGCTCTGATCAACGGCGCAATCGCTCTTGCCAGAATGGGTGCGAAATCAAATCGCCCCCAGCTCCTTCGAACCTTAAATCAAATCCCAAACACAGCACTCGATACAGCCCAACGGATCCGGCTCCTCCGCGCCTATGGCCTTGTCATCATGCGGCTTGGGGCTCCATCCGCCGATGAAACGAAGGCCTTGACCCAACGCCTTGAAGGGTTCTTCCCCAGTAAAGATCGCTATTTAAACGCTGAACTTTGCAAACTATTAGTCAATCTCCAGTCCCCCAGCATTGCGGCGACCGGCGTGGCCCTCTTGGAAGGAGCGCCCTCACAAGAAGAACAAATCGACTACGCCATGTCTCTCCGCCATCTCACCACAGGCTGGACCAGTGAGCTGCGCCATCGATATTTCGCTTGGTTTAACCGAGCAGCCAGCTACCGAGGCGGAGCGAGCTTCAAAAAATTCGTCGATTATATCAAAAAGGACGCCCTCGAACAGGTCCCCGCCGAGGAAAAGGAGGCGATTACCGCACTCCTTAGCAATGCCACGCCGCCAAGTTCCCCTCTTGCGGCCATCGGCGCCCGCTCTTTCGTGAAGGAGTGGACACTCGAAGAATTGAGTCCCATCTTGGACAATGGGCTTAAAAAGCGCGACTTCGATCGAGGAAGAAAGCTCTTTGGAGAAGTTGCCTGCTTCGCCTGCCACCGATTCTCAAACGAAGGGGGCTCCTTGGGTCCGGATCTTACCGGCGTGGCCGGCCGTTTTAGCCCACGGGATTTGATCGAATCGATTCTCGATCCCAACAAAGAGATCAGTGATCAGTACGCCCCGATCGTCGTCACCACCACCGAAGGCGAGCAGGTAACTGGCCGCATCATGAATCTCAGCGGAGACAATCTCATGATCAACGTCAACATGTTCAATCCGAACGAAATCGAGAGTGTGGATCGCAAGACAGTGGAATCGATCGAACCCTCTAAGATTTCAATGATGCCAGAGGGGCTCCTGAATCTTCTCAACGAAGAGGAAGTCCTCGATCTCCTGGCCTACCTCCTGTCTCGTGGCAATTCGGATGACGCCATGTTCCAAGAATAGTCCCCAATTTAGGGTCGGCAGCCGCACAATCCAGAATGGGTGAGATTCACATGCCCCCTCCCGAAGACGGGGGAAAAGCGATAGCGTCGCTCTCGCACTCTAAAAAACGATCGTCGATTCGAGCCTTTTTTGAAACGCCGAAACCTCGATACAGCCTTCAGAACGAAGGAACGAGCCGAAGCAGACCTCGGCGACACGTCGGGGATCTAGGCCCTCGTCTTATTGAATGGTGTGATTCCGCCCGAACGGCGGTCAGCGCCCGAATCGTTCTAGCGTTGCTCTCGTAAGAGTCCTCAAATGAAACTTGGCACTCCCTGGCAGTTTTCGTTACCGTTGCCCTTCATGAAATTGGTTCGATGGATTCCCATCGCATGCTTCATAATCACGTACGCCCTGCCGTACCTCCAGGCCCAGGAGAATATCGAATGGGAAATCAATGCCTTACATAAGGAAGGAGGCGCTGTTTCGTGGCAACCGGATACCGGCATTGCGACCGCGATCAACGGCGTCGTTGTCAAATACAAGGACCCAATTGAAGGCGAAGCAGTGTTGCAAGCAGATCGAGTCACCCTGGATCAAATCTCCGGCCAAGTCACCGCCGAAGGGTCCGTCACGCTCAATCGAGACGGGCAGGCATGGAGCGGAGAGCAGTTGAGCTACAATTTTATCACCGAATCCATGGGTGCGAGCGACTACCGCACCGGCAAGGCACCCTTTTTTGCCGCCGGAACCCTGGTGGAAGGCGCGGCAGGGTCAAGCAGCTACACGGCTCAAAACGCCGTCCTTACCACAGACGATTCCAAAGCTCCGAATCACCGTATTCGCGCCAAACGAATTAAGATCGTCCCGGGGCAATATTTTAGCGCCCGAAACGCCACCGTCTACCTGGGCAAGGTTCCCATCATGTTCTTTCCTTACATGAAGGCAAATCTCGATCGCAAAGGAAATCACTGGTCGCTAACGCCAGGGTATCGTTCACGATTTGGCGGTTTTCTCCTCTCGACCTACCAATACCAAGCACTCAGCAATCTGACGGCGGATCTGCACTTTGACTACCGCACCAAACGGGGTGTTGGGCTCGGCCCGGATTTAAGCTACGACCTCGGTCGCTTCGGCACGGGCAAGACCGAGACCTACTACCTCAACGATGATATTCCAGGACTGGATTCCCTCGGCACTCCGATCACCGACAATCGATTCCGTTTCCAGGTCAATCACCGAGTGACGATTCGAACCAATATCACAGCAAAACTATCGTTCAACAAACTCAGCGACCCCAATATCAATCGCGACTTCTTTGAAGCAGAATATCGACGCAACACCCAACCCCGTTCATTCCTTGAGATCGAGCAACTCGGACCAAATTTCTCGCTTGCACTCTTAGCACAGCCTCGGGTCAACGACTTCTATGAACGCATTGAACGCTTGCCAGAAGTGAAGCTGAGTGCCTTCCGTCAACAGCTGGGCAACTCACCGCTCTACTACGAAAGCGAATCCTCCGCTGGCTACCTCGGGCACCAATTCATGAACAACATTAGCAATGATTTCTTTGCGACCCGTGTTGACACTTGGCATCAGTTAGTCGTCCCGCATACGTTTTTCGGTTGGCTGAACGTCGTGCCCCGCATTGGAGGAAGATCGACCTACTACACCGAGGCGGACGGCAACGGCCAAACGCTGGTTGAAGAACGTCGGAACGTCTTCAATACTGGGGTTGAAGCGAATTTCCGCGCCTCGAGAACCTACGGGAACGTCACCAATCGTTTCTGGTCACTCAACGCTCTCCGCCATATCATCCAACCTTCATTCAACTACGTCTACGTCCCTCGCCCAAGCGCACTCCCTCCAGAGCTCCCGCAATTTGATAGTGAAATCCCGAGTCTCCGGTGGCTTCCCAACGAATATCCCTACTACAACTCAATCGACAGTATCGACGCTCAAAACGTGGTGCGACTAGGATTGAGGAATAAGCTACTCACCAAACGAGGAGCGGATGGCACCATTGACGAATTCGTCAATTGGAACGTCTTTACTGATCTCAGAATCGACCCTCGAGCGGATCAAACCGACTTCGGCGATTTTAACTCAGAGCTCGACCTGAAACCTCGCGACTGGCTCAATCTCCACTCCTATATGCGTTACAGCATTGATGAAAGCGAGTTTCGACTCGCGAACCATCGCCTCAGCATCTACCCCGATGATATCTGGAGCCTGTCCCTTGGGCATCTGTACTTGCGGGATGAACTCGACTACTGGGGCACCGGAAACAACGTGTTCTATAGCAGTCTTTATTATCGCTTCAACGAAAATTGGGGTGCCCGACTGAACCACCAATTCGAGGCTCGAGACGGCACCCTGGAAGAACAGTCCTACACGCTCTACCGAGATTTCCGCAGCTGGACCGGTGCCTTTAGTTTCCGGGTTCGTGACGAGCGTAACGCCCCGCAAGATTACACGGCAGCCGTGATCTTCTCCCTAAAAGCCTTTCCTCGTTTCGGCGTCGGCGAAGACACCTTACAGTCGTCACTCCTCTACGGCCGTTGATCCATCAATCCAAATGGGCTGAGTGAAGGCACCGTTCGCAGCGGTATCCCACACTTCCAAACGCACCCAGGTTCTTCCCGAAAGATCAAGCGACCGTCGGAAAGCTCCCTGCCCGAATTCACGCGTCTGTCCCAAATCGACCGTTTCTCGATAGACGTGTTGCCCATCTCCAGACACGATCTCGGCAAAGGCCAAGGGAAAAGTCCAATCAAGATCGAACTCGATGGATTGCCTCTCACCGGGTTTCAATCTCAGAGTCTCACCGCTTTCACAGGTTCCGGCCACGAATCGCTTGATCAGCACCTCACCGGTCGTGACAAAGAATCGACCTTCGCGTAGCGCTTGAAGCAAGGCGCCCCATCCCTGCTCAAAGTTTGGAAGCCGATCGAGGCGGACATAGTTCATGTTCATATGCCCATAGAGTTCATAGTTCGGCTCTACCTTAAAGACATCCACCTCACCGAGGACATACTTTCTCTCCCCCCAGTTGGCCATGTTATCGAGCAGATCAAGGACTCGGGTCCCTAAACGATTCACCGATAAATCTGCAGGCATCGCCTTCCAGGCCGCTCCGAGAAATCGTTCTGATTGAAAAAATGGTTGCTCACGATACCGGTCGGGATACCCGGTCGAGCCCTTGATTCGTGCGTGGGCCGTCCACATCAATCCTCCCTCTCGCTTCATCAGCTCGAACACATCATCGCGGCTTCCCACGTGATAGACCGTTCCGTGCCCTGCCACTTCCTGAGCAAAGGGAACCCCCTTGGGACGTTGAAGCACCCAATTCACCGGTCGAGGGAAGAAGCTCAACCAATGCCCCCCGAGATGGACATTAGGCTCTTCTCCCGGCAAGAGCAGAAACGAATCGTCTGACAATCGCTCACACTCGGCATGCATTAGATGGAGTTGATCTAATCGCTCCTTGGTGGGGAGCCGAGGTGTTCTCCCGTTGTGAAATTCGGCAAGGTGGACGATGTCAGCACCAATCCGTTTGAAGCTTTGAACAAACCCAGGCGATTCAAGCTCAGAGGGAACGTCGGCTCCCGCATTTCCTC
This sequence comes from uncultured Verrucomicrobiota bacterium, assembly GCA_913061285.1. GTDB lineage: Bacteria > Verrucomicrobiota > Verrucomicrobiia > Limisphaerales > AAA164-E04 > UBA2970. The sequence continues at coordinate 6,243 of CAJXVR010000076.1, forward strand.
CCGTCTGTTTCAAGTAATCAAGTGTGTGTTCAATGTGATAATGGCTGGTAAAACGCTGATACCCAGGCAGCGGTTCATAGCGATCACGACGGGTGTATCGAGCCACCTCGTCGATGGCATCTTTCCCCTTTCCTGGCGTGATATACCAATAGATCGATAAGCGCTGCTGAGATCTCGGAGGAGCATTGAACCAAGGCACGTAGCGGCGATCTCCCTCTAAGGGTTGTCGAATCCCAATGCTTGGTTGAAGGATCTGATTCCGATACCCGGGCCCATGCCAAACAAAACCGAAATTATCGGCAAAATCTAGGGGATAAAAAAACTGATGCGGAGGTGGAAACAAAGCCAGAGAGCCAAGCGCCCCTTCGGCAACGATCGTCCGATAACGAACAGAGCGGGACGAGGCAGCAAGGTTCTGTCGCTTCATCGTTCGTGTGAGACGATCTGAAGAATCGATCCAGACAGATTCTCGCCAGGACGGATCCGCACAGGTCACCCCGGCATCGTAGAGAATGGCGCGGGCATCGGCAGTCGTCGAGACAATCGCTTCAACTCGGACCAATGAACTTCCTGAAGAAAACGAAAACCGTAGCGTTCCCGAAAAATCTCCCCCGTTCACTTCCGCAAATTCCACGCTCGCCGTCCCGGACGTTGAGGTCACCCGGACGGATTCCAAGTCCAAACGCATGAGCGAGGTCTTTGATGGCTTGGCATGAACTTTATCGAAGAATATATTCCAACCGCGACGTTTCTCCAGATCCCGTTCACCTACGGTTAGGAGCGTCACCGGATTGATGTCACGGAGGATCACCATGGCTGGATCCAAGGCTCGCTCCATGGTTCCGACCGATTTCACCAAGGGAGCCCCGTTGAAGAGCGAAAAGACTAACTCACAGTAAATCCCCTGGCTCCCCCGCCAGCGTACGTTGAGGAGATTCGATCCCGATTCCACGCGGATTTCCGAGCTCGAATCATAGGCCGACAAGTCAAGCGGCACGGCACCGACGCCCGAAGTCTTGGTGGCGCAAAGGGACAAGAAGAGCCCCAACCAAGGAAGAAAACGAGAGTGTTTCATTAGAGAGATACCGTTCAGATAAACCTTGGCTCGTTCGAAGCTACCTCCCACAAGAGCTAGCGGCGGAGACATCACGTCAGGGGCTCTTACGCAGACTTCACTGCGCCCCCTTCACATTCATTTCAACGGCATACAACGAATCCATGGCCGTGATAAACAGGGTCTTCCGATCAATTCCGCCAAAGCAGACATTCGCCGTCCAACCTTCATTGACCGGAATCTCATCGATCTTGCTCCCGGACTTATTGAAGACTGTGACACCTTTGCCAGTCAGATAAAGATTGCCCTCTTCATCCAAGGTCATGCCATCAGACCCCATCGGAACAAACGGCTGCCGATTGCTTAGTTCACCATTGGCGCCGATCTCAAATACGAAGGTCTCCTTCCCGCTCAAGTCGGCAACATAGAGTTTCCGTCCATCAGGGGTTCCGACAATACCGTTAGGTCGGACAAAATCACCCGCAGCGATACCGAAGCCGGAACGATTCGGCGGCATATAGTAGACATTTTCTTTTTCGATCTGTTTGTCATTCCTCTCCCAGTAGTTTCGTTTGTAGAAAGGGTCGGTAAAATAGATCCCACCATTCGGGTCGACCCATAGATCGTTCGGACCATTGAGGAGCTTACCATCGAGATTCTCAACCAAGACGGTCACCTTTTTTTCCGGGGAGATGGACCACAGCTGATTCCGTTCATCCGCACAGGCGAGCAGATTTCCCTGGTGATCGAAGTAAAGCCCATTGGATCGCCCTGATGGTTGCAAGAAGGTTTCGAGTTTGCCTTCAATCGTCCAAACCATGATGCGATCATTGGGCTGGTCTGTGAAGTAAACGTTCCCCGCACGATCAGCGACCGGCCCTTCGGTGAATTCGAAACTATCCGCTAAAAGGGTCGGTGATGCCTTGGCCGCCCGAATGGCCGAAGCCGCACTGCCATAGCAGACTGACAAGGTTCCCAGAACGATTACCAGAACGTAGTTGGAGAGTCGTGAATTGCACATGATAATTAGAGGGGGAGGTTACTGGGAGGAGAGTCGCCACTCAACGTTTTAGAATAGGATACTCAGAGCCAGGGCGATACTTGGAACGTAAGAAAGCGATTAGTCAGCCAATCCGAATGCGCGATCCATATTGGCACTGATCTCCCTTAAACGAGCCTGCTTGCCTCCCCCAACTTCAGCAGCACACCAACCGTGAAAATTGATTTCTCTCAGAGCCTTGCGCACATCAGCAAAATCAAGATCGCCCGCTCCAATCTTGGTGAATTTGTCCTCTTCCCTAGAAAAGCCTTTGACATCCAATTTGATGATCCGTTTCCCGAGCGTACGAATCCAATCTCCCATCGAACCGTATTTCCAGTGATTGCCGATATCAAACTGCATCCCAACCCAGGGCGACTGGAATTCGTCCACGTAGCGAACAAATTTCTCGGCATTCTGGGTCCGGCCTCCTTCGTGATCGTAACAAAAATGATTCCACACATTTTCGATCGCGATGGATACGCCAAGTTCGGCAGCCAAAGGAATGGCCTTCGCAATGTTTTCAAGTGATCGAGGCCAAATGACATCTTCCGGTCCATCCTTCCCATGGCCCACGACCAGTAGCACCGTATGCCCTCCAACCGCCTTAGTTTGCCGCAAGCCCTCTTTCAAGGCCTCCAACGCTTTTGCTCGGACAGCGGCATCAGGATCGGTGTGCCGCACGTTCCAATGCCCCGCATTTACCGAGCCGTCCACCGGTAGGCCAGAGATCTTGATCGCCTTCTTGGTAGCGTTAATACTGATACCGGGCGCACTCAGCTCGACCCCATGAAAGCCTGCCGACTTCGCCGCCACGAATTTCTCGGTCAAGGTCGTCCCTTCACGGATCATCCCCAGCTTGAGGGTCTTAAGCAGTCTTCCCTTGAGCGGATCGCTGGAAGCGCCATAGGCGAGTAAGGGACAGGCAGCAGCAGCCAAGACCCCTGATTGAAGAAATTGCCGCCGGCTAAGTTCATTTCCGTTCATAGGCGTGTGCATGTTGAATGATTAATCGATAGTCCGCGGACGCCTCTTGAAATTATTCTGGCTGATACCCCTGCCACATCCAAACCAAGGTGTCGGCTAAGGTATGCTCAAAAACTCGACGATCACAATGCCGGGATGCCCGGCTAAAGACGTAGCGATAATCATAGCCCTTCGCCTTCAACGCCGCCGCCGTTCGCTCGTTGGCCATCACCCAATTGTGATAAGTATCCTCAGCTTGGGTGGCGCCGTTGTCGTTCTCGGAAACGTGGGTGAAAATCCTCAACGGTTTCTTGTCACTATTCTCGATCAGTTTCATGCTCGAATGATATTCCCAGGCTCCCAGGGGATAAGTCGCTTCTTCCGCCGCATCATCATCCTGCTGATCCACAAAGGTTCCCGAATAGGTAATCAAGCGACGAAAGAGATCAGGTCGAAACCACCCCATCGTGAGTGCTGCCGCCCCGCCTGAGCTACATCCCATTGTCGCCTTCCCCCAGGGATCACCTGTGAAAGCAATTCTCGGATAGGCTGATTTGATTTCTGGGTTACTGAGCACGGCTGGTAGCACTTCGGTTTCAATGAATCGAACGAAACGATCAGACATTGTATCGTACTCGAGACCGCGCTCACTACTCTTACTATCACTGCCGCCGTTCTGGACGGCGATCGTGATGAAGGCCGGCAACCGCCGAGCGGGATTCGTAGAAATAGTCAGATTATCGAGGGCATGACGAACCAAATTGAGTCGGCTAGGACCGTCATGCGTCACCAAAATCGGGGCCTTGTCGCCATCACGATAGGCAGCAGGAACATAGACCGAAATTTTTCGGGCTTTCCGCACCGGCCTTCGCTCCGGTTCGAGCGTCGCATCGTCACCACGAAAAATCTTGCTGTCGGCAAGAGGCATCAAGAATTCAAACTGTTTCCCCTTAGGATTCCCTTGATCGGTTAAATCCGGATCAATCCGAAAGTCGGGTCCCACGATAAAATCCCCATCGCCTTCAGCATTGACGTACTCCTGCTTACTATCAGCCCCAAAACAACCCAGTGTTAGGCAAAGAGATCCCGCCAAGACAAATCGAAAATTCAACATAGATTCCCCTTTAAACCACCTGCCCTTCCCGCAAGCAAGGGGGAAATGAAGCCTCCGATCGCTCGTCCTCCTCCCCTCACGCTTCTAAAGCGACGCCCTTGGGCCTAGGCACGGTATCAAGGCCGGAATTTAATGAACAGATTTGCCACGAGCCGCTAAACAGTGTACCAATTCCGCATCGGTTCTCAATAAACGAGCAACCAGCCAAAAGCCATGTCTCAACCGACCATCATTTACACCAAGACCGACGAGGCGCCCGCCCTCGCGACCTACTCTCTGCTGCCCATCATTCGGGCCTTCACCAAGGCGTCCAACATTGAGGTTGAAACCCGGGACATCTCGCTCGCCGGCCGCATCATTGCGAATTTCTCCGACTACATCACCGAGGAGCAACGAATCGGCGACGCCCTGGCTGAACTGGGAGAACTCGCCAAATCAGCCGAAGCCAACATCATTAAGCTGCCCAATATCAGTGCATCCATCCCCCAGTTGAAAGATGCCATCGCTGAATTGCAGAAGAAGGGCTATCAACTCCCTGACTATCCCGATGAAGCGAGCAATGACGAAGAGAAAGCGATAAAGAGCCGTTACGACAAGATTAAGGGCAGCGCCGTTAATCCCGTTCTCCGCGAAGGGAATTCAGACCGCCGCGCCCCTCAAGCCGTCAAGGCCTACGCGAGAGCCAACCCACATTCGATGGGCGCCTGGGCGAGCGATTCGAAAACCAATGTCGCCACCATGTCAAGTGACGATTTCCGCTCCAGCGAAAAATCCGTGACGGTATCGGAAGCCACCACCGCCAATATCGAATTTGTGTCGAGCGATGGTCAAGTCACCCCGCTTAAGCAATCCATCCCCTTGTTGGCCGATGAAGTCATCGACGGCACCCGAATGAGCCGCAAGGCTCTGGTTGCCTTTCTTGGCGAACAAATCGCCAAAGCTAAAAAGGACGGCGTGCTCTTCTCACTTCACATGAAGGCCACCATGATGAAAGTGAGCGATCCGATCATTTTCGGAATCTGCGTGGAAGTATTCTTTCAGGACCTCATCGCCAAGCACGGTGCGACCTTCGAAAAACTCGGTGTCGATTTCCGCAATGGATTTGGAGATTTGATTGCGCGACTAGAGCAGTTACCAAGCGAAGAGAAAGCTACCATCCAAGCGGACATTGACCTAGCATTCGACCAAGGGCCAGACCTCGCCATGGTCAATTCAGACAAAGGGATTACCAATCTCCACGTTCCCAGCGATGTGATCATTGACGCATCCATGCCAGCCATGATCCGCACCTCGGGACAAATGTGGAATGCTAACGGAGAACTTCAAGATACCCTGGCGGTGATCCCTGATAGCTCCTATGCGTCTGTCTACCAAGCAACCATCGATTTCTGCCGCAATCACGGGGCCTTTGACCCTCGAACCATGGGCACTGTACCCAACGTCGGCCTCATGGCCCAGAAGGCCGAGGAATACGGCTCGCATGACAAGACCTTCCAAGCTCCGGATAAGGGATCGATCCGAGTAACCGATGCCTCGGGGCAAGTCTTGATGGAACACAGTGTCGACGAAGGAGATATTTGGCGCAGTTGTCAAACGAAAGACGCCCCCATCCGCGACTGGGTAAAGCTGGCCGTCAATCGAGCCCGCGCTACCGGGTGGCCTACGATTTTCTGGCTCGACGAAAGCCGCGCACACGACGCTCAACTGATTGCAAAGGTCAACCGATTCCTCAAAGATCACGACACGGAAGGCCTTGATATTCGGATCCTCACGCCACTCGAAGCAACCCAAGTGTCGCTCGAACGTTTATCGAAAGGCGAAAATACAATCTCCGTCACCGGCAACGTGCTGCGAGATTATCTCACGGATCTCTTTCCGATCCTAGAGGTTGGGACCAGCGCCAAGATGCTGTCCATTGTTCCTTTGATGAACGGCGGTGGACTCTTCGAAACAGGTGCGGGCGGATCGGCACCAAAACACGTCCAACAGTTTCAAAAGGAGAATTACCTCCGCTGGGATTCCCTGGGAGAGTTCCTGGCGCTTGCCGTGTCTCTCGAACATCTCGGCACCGTCTTCAGCAATCCGAAAGCCAAAGTGATCGGAGCCGCCCTCGACCTCGCGACCGAGAAACTCCTGACCGAGAACAAGTCACCAACGAGACGACTTGGAAGCACCGATAATCGAGGGAGCCATTTCTTTATCGCGCTCTATTGGGCTCAGGCACTAGCTGACCAGAATGACGACGCCGATCTTAAAACCCAATTCACCGCCCTTGCCGAAAAATTGGCGGCAAATGAAGAAGCAATCACGAAGGAACTTCTCGCGGTGCAGGGTTCAGCCGTCGAACTCGGTGGCTACTACCAACCCGATGATGCTAAAGCGTCGGCAGCCATGCGTCCAAGTCCAACGCTGAACACCATTATCGGATAGATCATCCCGAAGGCAAGGTCGACCTATCGCCCGCCCGGCCTCTCGTCTAGGTTGACCATTAACCATTGAGACCAAGTCCTCGGGAAGAGTGGCAATGACAGAGCAGCAACCATGAAGAGCAGTCCAAGAGTTGGAGAAAGTGCTGAAATTGAGTTTGATGTTACCAAGCAGCACATCATCGACTTTGCCGATCAGGTCATGCCCGAAATTCTCTCGACCCCTTGGCTCGTTTGGTTTCTGGAGCATACCGCTCGCAAAGCGGTCCTTCCTTACCTCGAAGTTGGGGAAAGCACGGTGGGCGCTGTCGTCAACGTTGAGCATCTCGCGCCGACCCCGGTCGGAGCGAGGGTTCGATGCCTGGCCAAAATCATCTACATCGACAAACGGCTCTTTTCCTTCGAACTTCGCGCCTGGGACCAGCACGAACTCATCTGTCGAGGCACCCACAAACTCAAAGTCATCCGAAAATCACGGCTCGCGGAGGCTTTGTCCAAGAAACTCGCTCCTTAGCCAGCCTCCGCGCTAGTCGACCGGAAGGCTCTGAATCACTCCGAGCCCAATTTGGTTGTAGGCGGGGGATTCTAATTGATCCAACCAAGCCTGAGCCTGGGCACGATCATTCTTCCCCACGTCCTGTAGGGTCTTCGTCAGGAGTTTGATCTGCGGCAAATCAATCGGCCGCTCCTTAAACCAACTGGCTGCCTCAGCCGGATTCGCTTGCACCCACTGAGGTAAGGTTTTTGCCAGCATTCTAGCCTTCGCATCATCCGTCGGAAAGGCTTCAGCCCATTCCGTTGCTTTTTTGGGATCGTCCTTCGACCAGTGATCAGCCAGCGAAATCATTGCCGTGTCTCTTAAATCGGAATTGGATACCAACATCGACCACGCGGCCACTCCTTCAAAATCACTCTCCGCCCAACCCGCCACACTTTCTTCTAGCACGGCCTTCTGTTTCGGATCACTCATAGCCATGACAACTTGCTGAGATGCGAGCTGAGGGTTCTTCAGAGTCAGGCTCCCAGCAGCCTCCACGATCAAGCCGTCAATGAGGTCTTCAGGGGCATTCTGAGCATACTCAAAGGCAGTGTCTGAGTCTTCCAACACCCAGCCGGCAACGAGGCCTTTTAACGCCGCTGCCTTCTCCTCAGGATCCTCAAGCCCTTCCGCCCATTGAGTGGCCACGGTCAAATCTTGCTGCCCCCAGGCCTTTCCAACACCTCGCAGCGCGGGCACTTGCAGCGCCGTTTCTCCAAGAGATTCGATCCACATCAAACTCTTCTCAATCTCCTGGCCTGCCATCCCTTCTGCCGCTCCCTGAACAAACAAGCTTCGATCACCAAACGACTCCAGCTCATCCAAGCGTCCATCCAGGCTACCAAAGTCTGCTGTCGCCGCTAATAGGCCAGCCCGCCGTAGCAAGCTTTCTTTCTGAGTGAGCTTCCACTCCCGACGCGGATCCTCAAGCACTCGATCTATCAATAACAGGCCCGTTTCTGGATCATCCACCAAGGACTCAAACAACTCATCCAATTCACGGAAGGTCAAACGGTTCGGGTCAACTCGGCTGACAAACTGCCTCAGACCTTCTCCTGTCACGATGCCCTCGCCATCCTCACCAGTGGCCTTCATCATCAGCTGTTGGAAGCGATTCTTGCCAACACCGACCGCCCCCTGCTCCTTGCTTGACTGAGTTCCACTATCAGCCACGGCCGTCGGTAGCCCTTCACTAGGAGCCATCGGCATCAAGCGCAGCACTGTATAGGCAGCAATCCCAAGAAAAATCAGCCCTATTAATACTTTCACCATAATCGTTCTCTCACAATCAATACACCAGCGACAAAAAAAAGTCGCGTCACAGAGAGCTGAACAATTGTCAGTCACTCCCAGATGTGCTCCGATGGTCTCAATGAATATACGGGACATCAATCCTATTCACGTGAGGCTGACTCTGATCGTCCTGAGTCTCGCCCTCGTCCCCCACGCTTTGAACCAAGCCAGCGAGTGGCCCCGATTCCTTGGACCGAATCAAAATGGATCGATCGATAAGAATGAACTTCCCGACAACTGGACCTCCGAAGGGCCCAAGCGACGTTGGCAACGGAACGTTGGCAGCGGCTTTGCCGGTCCGATCATCACCGATGGGCGGGTGATTCTCTTTCACCGCATGGGGGCAAAGGAACAAATCCTTAGCCTGGATTCCAAAACGGGTGAGGAACAATGGAGTCTCAGCTATCCAACGACCTACCGCGACAATTTCGGTTTCGACAACGGTCCCCGATCCACTCCGAGTGCTGATCGAGGCTATCTCTACACCTATGGCGCCGAAGGGCACCTCCAGTGCACTGAAATTCAGACAGGACAATCCGTATGGCAGATCAACGCGAACGAAACCTTCGATATCCCCAGCGGCTTCTTTGGCATCGCATGCTCGCCGCTGGTTGAAGGAGACCTCGTCGTCGTCAACATCGGCAGCCCACAAGATGGTGGCGTGGTGGCATTTCACCGTTTGACCGGGAAAATCGTTTGGAAAACCTCGCGGGACGAAGCCAGTTACTCGTCACCTGTGTCTGCCACAATCGCCGGTATCCGCCAGGCGATCGTTTTCGATCGCGCAGGCCTCAAGGCGATTCCAATTACAACCGGCACCCTTCGATCCAGCTACCCCTGGAGACCCCGCATCAACGCCTCAGTCAATGCTGCGAGCCCAATCGTTGACGGCAATCAAGTCTTCCTCACGACCAGCTACAGCACGGGCTCCATCCTCCTCGACTTGAGCGAGGCGAGCCCCAAAAAACTGTGGAACAACGACGATGCCCTCTCGTGTCACTACGGGACCCCAGTGCTGCACGAAGGTTACCTCTACGGATTTCATGGACGCCAGGAACGAGGGGCCGTTCTCAATTGTGTTTCCTGGAAGGACGGTAAAGTGGCCTGGAGTGAAGACAATGTCGCTATCGGAACGGTCACCTTGGTCGGGACGCGACTTCTCATCCTCCAAGAGAACGGTGAATTGGTGATGGCAGACGCGAATCCCAAGCACTATCACGAACGGGACCGAGCACAAATTCTTCCCAACGGCGTTCGCGCCTACCCTGCTTACGCCGACGGGGTTCTTTACGCAAGGAGCCCCAAAAAACTGGTTGCCTACGACATCCGCTAGACCGCACGCTTGCAACCTGTCACTACACCATCGCGAACCGATCCAGCAGAATAAAAACTTTGCGCGCGGGACATTTCCGCCTAAGTATTTCCGCCGACCGCGAAAACAGCAATCAATGAGCGCACAGCAAACAATCGTCACGCTAGACCTTGAAGGGGTTTTGGTTCCAGAAATCTGGATCGCCTTCGCCGAGAAGACGGGCATCGAAAAACTCAAACTCACGACCCGGGATATCCCGGACTACGATGAGCTAATGCAGGGACGGCTAGATATTCTCAACGAGAACAAGTTAACGCTTTCAGCCATCCAAGACGTCATCGGCACACTCTCCCCGCTAGAAGGGGCCAAGGCTTTTCTTGATGAGCTCCGATCTGAAACCCAAGTCATCATCCTTTCCGATACCTTTGAGGATTTTGCCCAGCCGCTCATGAAGCAGCTCGATTGGCCAAGTATTTTTTGTCACCGGCTCGAAATTGAGAATGACCGCATCACCCACTATCGACTTCGACAACCAGATCAAAAGCGAAAAGCGGTCGCCGCCTTTCAGTCGCTCAACTATAAAGTCATTGCTGCCGGCGATTCCTTCAATGACACCACCATGCTAGCCGAAGCAAACGTTGGCTTTCTTTTTCACGCGCCGGACACCATCAAGCAACAATTCCCTCAGTTCGAAGCCTTCGATCATTACCCCGATCTGCTCAAACGGATTAAGGCCGAGCTCAGCTAAGACAGAGCGGCCGCCCCCCTATCGCGAGGGTTGCAAAGGGTTGCAAAGGGTTCTCTGGGATCGATGGACGAGACGTGAGTTCAGTCCTCGTGTTTGATCTCGCGGCTTAAGAGCGATTGAAGCGCGTCACGCACCGGTTTACCCTCATGAAGCATGAGGTAAACCTCATCAATAATTGGAGTTTCAACCCCCAAACGTGCGGCAAGTTGGTGGGCCGAGCGCGCGGTCGGAACCCCCTCTACCACGGATCGGCTAGCAGTCAGGATTTCAGAGCACTGCCCACCCTTTCCGAGTGCCTCACCAAAGGTTCGATTCCGGCTCAACGGGGAAAAACAAGTCACCGTCAAATCCCCTAAGCCGGAAAGCCCGGAAAACGTCTCTGAGATTGCTCCCGCGGCAACCCCAAGGCGGCGCATTTCTGCAATTCCTCGAGTGAGCAAGGCAGATTTACTATTATCCCCAAAGCCAAGCCCATCCCCGACACCTGCAGCGACCGCTATCACGTTCTTCAAGGCCCCTCCTAGCTCGACGCCCAAGACATCAGGAGCCGTGTAAACCCTGAAGGTGGGACGATGAAACAGTTCCTGAGTCGCTTTGGCCGCTTTCGGGTCCCCGCTGGCAGCGACGCTGGCTGCAGGCATGCCCATCGCAACTTCCCGAGCAATGGTCGGCCCGGACAAGGCCACGACCGTGGCACTAGGCATCTCAGAATCAAGGACGCCACTCATGGTCAATCCCGACTCAAACTCGATGCCCTTGGTAACCGTGACAACCGGCCCCTCAAAATCTCCAATCAAACTCAACACCTCTCGGAACCCCCTTGATGGGACGGCTACGACCAGCACGTCCTGATTGGCACACGCCTTTTTTAGCGCTGGCTCGAAGCAGGAAAACGCCGGCAGTGACACGCCTGCCAGATAACGGTCATTCTCACCCTTGTCAGCAATCCTTGCCAACAAGGCCGCATCCCGTGCCCAGAGCGTCACCTCGTTTCCATTGTCAGCAGCGATCTTCGCTAGGGCCGTCCCCCATGCCCCGGCACCCAGCACCGTGATTCTCATTTGTCACCACCTTTCGCCGCCCCGATCCGCGGTTCCGTTCCAGCCATCAGTCGTTGGATGTTGGCACGGTGCTTAAAGATAGCCAGAATCCCCATGATGGCCGTAATGACGAGAAGTGGCCCCCGCCCCCCACAAATCCAGGTAGCAAAGGGCAGCACCGCGGCGGCGGCGATAGAGCCGATCGAGACCGTTCGTGTCACGGCTAGGAGCACCAAGAACGTCGACAGCGAAATTGCCAAGCCACCCGGAGTCAGCGCAAGCAGCACTCCCGCTGAGGTCGCGATGCCCTTGCCCCCCTTAAAGCGCAGCCAGCAGGTGTAGTTATGTCCTAACACAGCCGCAAAACCGGCAATCACGGGCATCAATGAGGCATCCCCACCGGAAAGGAAGGTCGCTGACAACGCGGGCGCCCCCCAGCAGGCAACCGCCCCTTTTAACGCATCCAAGGCAAGAACCGCGCTTCCCGCTGGTTTGCCGAGAATTCTTAGCGCGTTCGTCGCTCCAATGTTGCCACTCCCTGCCGTTCTTAAATCAATGCCCTTCCATTTTCCCATCAGAAATCCAAAGGGAATCGAACCGAGCAAATAACCAAATATGACTACTAAGAGATACGCCATCAGCGAGGCGTGAAACTAGGCAGTCAAATCCGGAGGAGCAAGTGCAAAGGGTCAAGAGTTGACAACGAATTACATGGCAGAAAACGAGAAATCCCCCTATACCCATCCCACATGGCAAAACCAATAAACGTGGCCGTGCTTGGGACAGGAGCACTTGGGAGCCAACACGTTCGACTCTATGCCGAACTAGCCAAGGCCGGGCAGGTGCAGGTCTCGGGGATTTACGATCAAAATCGCGACGCCGCAAAGGCGCTCGCCACACAATACCACGTTCCCGCCGCAGAGTCCTTTGAAGCCCTTGTTTCCCAGGCAGATGCCGTCAGCATTGTGACCCCCACGGTCACCCACTTCGAGCTCGCAAAAACCCTACTCGAAGCGGGCAAACACATCCTTGTCGAGAAACCGATGACTGAAACCTCCGCGCAAGCCGAGGCCTTGGTCACCCTCAGCCGGAAGCACGACCGGGTACTCCAAGTCGGTCACGTCGAACGATTCAATCCCGTCTTCCAGTATCTGCAAGAGGTTGCGACCGAACCTCGATTCATTGAGGCCCACCGCTTGTCCCCCTTCCCTGCAAGAAGCACGGACGTAGGGGTGGTGCTCGATCTGATGATCCATGATTTGGATGTCGTCCTCGCTTTCGTTCAATCCCCAGTCATCTCCGTGGATGGGGTTGGCGTTTCGGTTTTGAGTTCCTCCGAGGACATCGCCAATGCCCGCCTGAAGTTTGAAAACGGCTGCGTCGCCAATCTGACGGCCAGCCGAATCAGTCCAGATCGCATGCGAAAGATTCGTGTCTTTAGTGCAGGCGATCCAGCAAGCTATGTGTCCCTCGATTACCGGGAACAAGAAGGATCCATTTACCGTATCGCCCGCGATGGTGAGGAGGAGTCTTCCCTCTTCAGAAAACTCTTGGCCTCAAAAAAGAAGGACCTGAGCGTCGTCAGTGAATTCGCCGGACGTCGTATTGTCCGGGAGCCCGTTCCAATCAAAAAGGACCAACCCCTCAAACTCGAACTCGAGAGTTTCGTTCAGTGCGTTCAAGCAAGCCAATCCCCGGTGGTCACGGGAGAATCAGCCAAACAGGCCCTCGATCTGGCCGTCGAAATCACGCAACAAATCGCCAACTCTAAATAGTCAATTATTTAGCCACCGATTCAATGTGAAGCATCGAACACCCAGAGAACCGACTCAATTCACGCTCCGCGCAACGAGCTGCGCAGGGTAAGCACGATTAGAACACTCAAGGCGAAAGAGACACACTGACCAATCCAGGCAGATAATTGTGAAACGATTTCACTCGCGTCTGGTCTAAGCCTCAAAACCGATGTCTTTCTTGCCGATCGTCAATCGAGAATTGTTGGAGGCCTCCAAGCGAAAAAGCACTTTCAACCTACGATTGATCGCGGCGCTGATATCGCTCGCCGTCATCATCTATCTTTACACTTTTTCTGAGATCGGGAACTTCAATTCGGTCAACCTCGGACGCAACATTCTCGTCGTTCTATCGTCAATTTCGTTCACCTATTGCCTACTCGCGGGTGTTTTCTGCACTTCCGACTGCCTAAGTTCAGAGAGACGCCATGGAACCATGGGACTCCTCTTTCTTACCCGTCTCAAGAGCTACGACGTAACGGCAGGAAAGCTGGCGGCCAACTCGCTCAATGCCACTTACGGGCTTGTCGCCAGCTTCCCCATTCTGGCTCTCTCAATTCTTTTCGGCGGTGTCACCGATGACCAATTCATTCGCACCACCCTAGCCCTTTCTGCCTGTCTGGCACTCTCGCTAAGCATCGGTCTCCTTGCCTCCGCTCTCTACGATGAGGCCAAGAATACGATGGCATTTGCCGTCCTAATCCTGCTAGCTGTTACCTTTGCTCCCCCCCTGCTTGAGCGACTGCTTTTTTCTATATTCAAGACAAGTTTTTTCCATCCGATCCTGTTTCTAGTCAGTCCCTTCACTCTCTTAAAGACAGCCTGGTTGGGCACAGGCATTCTTCCCTTTTGGATATCGTTCTTTGGAATCTTAGCATTGGCAAGCGCCAGTTTCGCAATGTCGACGGCCATGACATCTCGATGGCGACAAGGCCTGAATCGAGTATCGATCCCCCCAAAAAAACAAACGCGATCCAAAGCTGCAGGAAGCTTAGACAAAGCGAAACCAAAGCGTGCCCTCTCAACTCGGAGCAAGGTCGATCAGCCGCAACGCCCAACCATTCACCCCTTCCAAGGCATTGCCGCTATCCCCCAATCGGGCAATCGCTTTCTCTGGACGATTCTTGGCATCGGCTCGCTTCCGTTTCTCTGGATGTTTTTCAAAAATGATTCACTCTTTCTAGGCATCGCTTTCTACTCGCTATTCCCTTTCCATCTCCTCATTAAGGTGCTTCTGACCGCAGACGCGTGCCGCAACATCCATAGTGACAAACAATCAGGATTCATTGAACTGCTCTGCATCACGCCTCAGCCCATTTATCTTCTGCCGTATGCCTATTTCGTGAATCTTCAAGACCAGTACCGGAGGCCAGCTCTGTTCTTGACCACACTCAACATCATGGCGATCGCAGGGATTCTCTTGTTCGAAGCACGCTCGCCTCAGTTTGATCTTGAGACCGTATTGGTATTCTTCCAAGTCCTTGGAGGCGGAGCCCTAATGCTATTCGTCGATTTTCAAGCATTGATTTGGGTCTCGATAAAACAGGGGCTCACAAAAACGAAAGTCAATCAGGCCATCGTCGCAACAATGACCCGGGTCATGCTTCCAGCGTGGATCGGTCTTTTTGTTCTCTTCGGAATCATAGCTGGGAGCAATGGCCCGTCCTCAGAATCCGCCGCAATCCTTGTTTGGCAATTGGCAGCGCTCGGCTATTCGGTGCAGCTCATTAGGAACAGTAAGGCAAAGATCAAACACCAATTCCTCGAATTCGCGCGCCAGTCATCCGCGTCCGCATCATTGACCACGAAGAAACGCGCAGCGTCCGCCAGTTCCTAATCTTCCCGTTTCTCGTCGATCGATTTTTCGGAATATCGGGAGCCCTGCTCACTCACATAGCGAAATCATCAAAAGATTGTTAGTAATTGAAGAATCGATAGAGTAACGGACCAATAAATGCTTGCATGCTGATTGGGACGACAACAAAGAACCAAGTAATGTCAGACAACCGGAGCGCATTCACACTCATCGAATTGCTAGTGGTCATCGCAATCATTGCGATCCTTGCTGGCATGCTGCTCCCGGCCTTGAGTAAGGCAAAGGATAAGGCCAGGAGTATTCAATGTATGAATCATACCAAGCAGCTCACTCTCGCGTGGATGATGTACGCCGGGGACAATGAAGGACGGGTGCCCTTGGCGACCTCCTCCTCAACCCCTTATTCGTGGGTCAATGGGATCATGGATTTCGATCCCGCCAATCGCTCCAACTGGGATCCCGATCAAGATATTCGAACTGGAAAACTCTGGCCTTACTGTGGCGAATCTCTCGCCATCTGGCGTTGTCCCGCGGACCGCAGTTTCGTTACCGTGAACAACAAACCGATTCGAAGAATCCGCACCTATTCCATGAATCTTCAGATCGGAGGATGGGACATTCCTCCGTACAATCCCGGTTTCAAAATCTACAGCCAAATCGACACAATGAACGATCCAGGGCCCTCAAGCCTGTTTCTTTTCCTCGACATGCGAGAAGACAGTATTAATACCGGTAATTTTGCAACGGCTATGGATGGATGGCCTGACGAACCGGAGAAATATCGCTTTGCCGGAATCGACTACCCCGCGAGCTACCACGCAGGTTCAGGAGGGCTCTCATTCGCAGATGGACACTCAGAGGTTCACCGCTGGAGAGACGAACGAACGAAACCTCCGCTCGCCAAGGGAGAATACCTCAGAGAGTCCAACCTCCCCTCCCCAAACAACCAAGACATTCGCTGGCTCCAAGAACGATCCACTCGTCCGATAAGCCCCTAGTCAGACGAACATCCAGGAGCCTCGAATACGAACCAGGGCTATGGCTATGATAAGCGTGAGCAGAGCGTCAACCACTCGCTTGAGACGAGGCGGTTTCACGCTGATCGAGCTCCTCGTCGTCATCGCTATTATCGCCATCCTTGCTGGCCTCCTCCTCCCGGCCCTCGGCAAGGCCAAGGCCAAAGCTCGAGGCATTCTTTGCTTGAACAATACCAAGCAGCTGAGCCTCGCTTGGATGATGTACGGATTAGACAACGGCGGGGCCGTTCCCTATGCCACGGCTACGAGAACCCCCTACGCCTGGGTCAACGGACTAATGAATTACGATCCAGATAACCGATCCAATTGGGATCCTGAGCATGATCTCAAAAAAGGGCTCCTCTGGAACTATTCGGGTGAATCAACCGAGATCTACCGCTGCCCCAGTGATCGCAGCTCGGTATTGGTTGCTAATCAGCGATTGCCCCGAGTTCGTTCCTACTCCATGAATTTCTATGTCGGAGGCTGGGACCGCGGCCCCTACGACCCACGGTTTCGGGTCTATAGTCGCCTTGATGACATGAACCATCCGGGGCCATCAGACCTCTTTGTCTTTCTCGACATGCGTGAAGACAGCATCAACTACTCGAATTTCATCACCGAGATGCTTGGTTGGCCTGATGATCCTGAATCCTATCGTTTTGCCCAATATGACTATCCGGCCAGCTACCATGCCAGCTCAGGCACCTTTGCCTTTGCTGATGGCCACTCAGAATCCAAACGATGGCGAGATGCTCGAACCATTCCACCACTCGTCAAAAACGAAGTCTTAGATCTCTGGAACCTTCCCTCACCAAACAACGTGGATATTCGCTGGCTTCAAGAAAAAACCACCCGCCTCGTTTCTCCCTAAGCCCCCCACATAAGCGCTCATTCAGGCAGACACGAAGCCACCAAGAGTCTTTCAAGCGACACAAGAATACCCTTTACCCCGCTCGATGGCCTTTTCTATCATCCCCCCACTCTCACCGATTGCAATAGACACATACAAGAGACACAATCCATAGATTCACGAATTCACCGTCGTTGCCTTCTTGAGAGAGATCAATCAACTGAATATTAGACCTTATGCGAGCCCTACGTCTTTCCCTTGCCCTCTGCCTGCTAAGCATGGCAACGCTTTCCGCTGCGACACCAAAGCTGAGAGCACTCATCGTCGACGGACAAAACAACCACTCCATGTGGCCAAAAATCACGGTCATGATGAAGCAATACTTGGAAGAGACAGGACTCTTCAGCGTTGACGTCGAGAGAACGCAATTCACCTGGCAAGGCGCCGAATACATTGCGAAATACCCCCTAGAAAACGGGGATGAGACCAGCGCCTCTCGACAACCTATTCCCGATGCCGATTTCGCCCCCAATTTTTCCAACTACGACGTCGTCATCAACAACAACGGCTGGCGCGCACAACCCTGGCCCAAGGCAACCCAAAAGGCATTCGAAGACTTCATCCAATCTGGAGGGGGACTCGTCATCGTCCACGCTGCCGACAACTCTTGGCCCGAGTGGCCTGCCTACAACGAGATGATCGGTCTCGGTGGTTGGGGAGATCGCACAGAGAAAAGCGGTCCTTACGTCTACTACAACGACGAAGGAGAACTCGTCCGGGACACCTCCCCTGGGCGCGGCGGTTCCCATGGCCCCCAGCATGAATTTCAAATCACGATCCGAAATGCCGTTCACCCCATCACCCAAGGCATGCCCAAACAATGGCTCCACGCCAAAGACGAGCTCTACGACCGACTCCGCGGCCCTGCCAAGAACATGGAGATCCTTGCCACCACCTACTCATCGGCCGACAAGAAAGGCACCGGACGACACGAGCCAATGATGTTCACCATTCATCATGGAAAAGGCCGCGTCTTTCATACCCCCATGGGCCATGCCGATTACTCAGCCGAGTGCGTCGGTTTTATCACAACCCTCCAACGCGGCTCCGAGTGGGCTGCCACGGGAAAAGTCAGCCAAGAGATTCCCTCAGACTTTCCCCAGGCCAACCAGGTCAGCTCACGAAAGTTTGACTGACCCATCATTTGAGACCGATACCTCGAAGGCCATCTTCTAGAAAAACGCCTACCGAGAAATTGGTATGTCATTTCGGATGATCCGAATCGACAAAACAATCTAGCACGGATCAATCCATGCCGGCCTTTGGATGAATAAAGAACGGCATGGATACCCGGACTTCGATAAGTTTTTCTTCCGGCGGGTTCAACTCCCGCCGCCTCTACCAATCACACTCCACCATTACGATACAAGTTCCTCGCACGTGGAAAAACCGGCAAGATCTGAAGTATGTTGTGTCCCCTGCTTCGTCCTCAGATTCCAGCTCTACAGAGATAGTTGAAGCGGATGCTACTGAATTCTCTTTCGTTTCCGTCAGAACAGCCGGTCCGGCAAGATCAAGTCCTCTCAGGACTCAATTCCGCTACCTGAGAGGAATGATCGAATGCGAACCTCTGCCTAGGCCAGATCGCACTCAGCTTTGCATCACCAATAGCCAGAAGTGAGATTAACCAAATATGAGATTCCGCTGTCCACCAATTCCAGCACCGATCAAACTGAGGAGATGTTCGACAAACTTCGAAAGTTAATAAAAGGAGATCAACGCCCCATCGTTCGATCGGTAACCCATCCCATGATCGGCACATTGGATTACTCTGAAGACGACGAGGCGTGGCTTACGGATCCGAAGACCTCGACCTACGGTTTTGGCTTCTATATTTCTCCTGAGTCAGCGGTCGATTGTTTTGATTTCCGCCCCGCTTCCGCCCTAGTTGATCACGCCGCCTCTCTTGCTTCGAACCCATCGGCGATCACTCAATTGGTAAAGAGTTTTCTCACGTCGCAGTTGCAATCAAATCCGTCTCTCGCGGCGGACAAAGATGAAATTCAGAAGCTACAACTCTATCGGGTTGCATTGATGTGGCCTGAGCGTCCAGGTGACGGTGAAATCGAGTTGCGGACGTCATTGGACTCGAACCGCATTTGGGGTTGCGCCTACATTGATCGGAAGCCAGCACCCCATCTTTCATTGCCTGGAAGGGATGATATTCACTAACAATACGTTGCATTTAACACCGCTAGTGCGGCGCACCTGAGCCCAACGTGAAGCCCTATGTATCGAACGCTTCGGTTCTCTCATTTCATGTCGGATGACACCACGTTCGACGACGATGGCGAGCCCGTCATCCCACGTGGGAAACGATTGGCTGAGGAGATCATGTCGCGTCTTTCAGATGCAGGCTTGTCAGCCCAGAGACTCGACCAACACTCCTTTTACGGATGGGGGTTCGATACTGATTGCGGGGGAGTGAGTTACTACAACGTCCTAAACGCTTTGGACGGAGAGGCATATCTGACTGTAAGCACGTAGCCAACCCATCTTTTCATCGCGGGGGAATCGAGCGATGGTTGGT
>CAJXVR010000077.1 GCA_913061285.1 uncultured Verrucomicrobiota bacterium
ACCAACCATCGCTCGATTCCCCCGCGATGAAAAGATGGGTTGGCTACGTGCTTACGTTGGAGAAATCGTAGAGTCGTTTGTTCGCGGAAAAACGGTAGAAAGTAACGTCAAATCTGCGAGAATAGTATTGAAGATTTCAGAAGTCTTGAATGGGCCTAAGATCGGTTCGGCGATGATCATTTTGCCAGGCATCGGCGAAAGAAAGGAACGGGCAGGAATGCTCGCGCGTTGCCAACAGGTCGGGAGTCGAGGGTTGTTTTTTCTAGTCCCGGACTCTCCTCGTTCGATGGATTCAATTTACTGGACTTTGGCTCGAGGGGAGGGGGAATCATTTGCTTCGTCGTTCCTGGAAGATGTGCCAGAGACGAGGATGAGGGTTTTAGAGGTGATTGGTTCGTTGGCATCGCCTGAGAGTGTTTTTGTAACGGGCGAGGTTAAGAATCTTGATTCATACGTGAGGGTTCGTTATTCGGATGGGTTACTCTTGAACGATATGCTGCAAAATTTGGGTGGACTTACAGACTTCTCGTGGCGTGTTTTTGTTGTTCAAGGTCTAGAGCGAGGGACGATGTCATATGCTGTTAGACGCCTAGATGGCGCCAGTGGTCTGGGCGTAGAAAACAATTCTGTGTTTCGAAACTCCGTAGTGATTGTGGTGCCTACAGCCCACCGTTTGTAGCGCTCGTTGTTAGGGTCTTGTATTCGGCAGAACCAATCCCATACCCACATCGCCGACATGCGCGATGCTAGAGTAGATTTGGAAAGCGCTTCCCGGGATCCTCTGCCTGGTATCCTGGAGTTCATTGAATCCATTGTTCCTAACGTGAGTGAGGAGTAAGTTTGGCCTGACCTATGTTAAGTGGATTCTGCTTGGTTTGATCGTTTGTTGGGAAGGCTGGACATCTTCATTACGTGTCGTGAAAATTGTACACCATCAAGACACCGTTCCCCGCATTGAGTAGGATGTCTTGCTCCGGGGCATAGGTGGCTGGAACCGAACGAAACACGATAACGTTCATGCTTTTGCCATCGGTCTAGAGGTGGTGTCGGGATCTTATCAGTTGTTCTAGTCTAGAAATCCTTTTGGGAAATCTGTTCCACAGTTCATACAGAAGTATCCTATTGTATCACCGTAGTCGATATGTTCTCCTTCTCTCTCATCTTCGAGGCTGAACTCTTTAATGACTTTGCGCTCTATCCCGATATCTGATGAAACGTGCCCGCAATCTGGGCATTTTGCTTTGTCTACCATGAATTTTAAGCCTATTGCAGTCTCTATGGGAGACGTTCTCCCAAGACGTTTTTAGGTGCTCTCGTTATGCGGATAAAACTCGACCGTACAAAGGCTAACGTACTTTTGAAGAATTGTGAATAGGTGGCTAGGGAGTTAGCACTCTAAACTTTTTTCGCCTTTTTCGACGGCTGTGCTTGGGCGTTTGATTGGAATACTCTGGAGTCCCCTCTAAGCGTTGACGTTCGCGGTGGGTTTATCTGTTGAGGGACTGTCTACGAATTACCCGACATATTCGAAGCACCACGGACATGATTGTTTTTTCGTGTGGATTGAATGTGTCGTGGAGCACAACAAAGGACGACCTGATAAGACGAGAAACTCGGAGTACTATTGAATCATGCCTTTCTCCGAAAATGCACTTCGCGAGTTTCGAGCCATCTACAAGAATGAGACTGGCATCGAAATCAGCAATGAGGAAGCGGACAAAATTGCCCGCGAGCTCTATCACCTGTTCGAGGTTCTATCGAACCCATCCGAGTATCAAAGACCTGGCAGCCCTGACATCCAGTGAGGCGATTGACGTATGCTGCTGTACTGGTAAGGTACGTACCCGTTAAACTACTTCTAATGGTGGGTTTCCTCATTATATGTCCCAATACATCATCTATTGTAGAAAAAGCTCCGAGTCAGAAGACCGTCAAATTCTCTCGATTGAATCACAAACACGTGAGCTTCTTAAACTAGCAGAAAAAGCTGGGCTAAACGTGGTGGACATCGTTTGTGAATCGAAATCCGCCAAACAGCCAGGAAGACCGGCATTTAACTCTGTTGTTGATCGTATCAAGAGTGGAGCAGTACATGGGCTAATCTGTTGGAAGCTTGATCGCCTTGCCCGCAATGCACTCGATGGGGGTGCTCTCATTCACTTAATAGGGACCCGTGGCTTGAGAATTGTCACTCCCAGCCAAACCTTCTGCAAAGAAGAAGATAATCTCTTACTGCTGTATTTGGAACTTGGGGTAGCGCAGAAGTACATCGACGATTTAAGCAAGAACGTTCGCCGTGGACTCCGAACAAAAGCCCAGAACGGGTGGTATCCACAGCCTCCTCCGCCAGGATACACGACTGAGAACAACATCGTCGGGGAGAAGATTGTGGTGAAAGATAGGGCGTTGTTTGACCCTGTCAAATCACTGTGGCACGCAATACTCTACGATGGCATGTCGGTCGAGGCTGCTCGAGTCTACGTTAGCCAGACATGGCGACTCCAACCGAGTCGCAGGCGTCTGCTAAAGAGCAAGATGCTTGCGAGGAGCACCGTCTACCGAATACTGAACAATCCATTTTACACGGGACGTTTTGAGTATCCGTTGGGATCTGGAGAGTTCTACAGCGGCCGACATGAGCCAATGATTTCAAAGGAGGAATTCGAGTCGATACAAGAAATCCTTACTCGCTCTGGCAAGCATAAGAAAACAAAGAAGAAGATATTCCCATATCGGGGGTTGATAACCTGTGGTGAGTGTCAGGCGAGCATTACCTACGAGGAGAAGCGGCAGATCATATGTAGTGTCTGTAGTCACAAATTTTCCGAATCTGGAAAAAGTTGTTGTCCCGTATGCGGAAAGGCGATTCGGGAGATGCGGACACCAAAAAGACTCCACTATACATACTGTCACTGCACGAAACGGAAATCGACTCGATGTTCTCAACGTGGCGTCTCCTTTGATTGCCTGGAGTCTCAAATTGCCACGGCGCTTGAGCGTGTCAATTTTTCGAGTGCGTTCATTGATTGGCTGGAAAAGAACATTGAGTCAATTGAAAATGAGACAGCATCAGTGACGTTGCGGCAGCGCCGAAGCATTGAACGTGGATTGGTGAGTACCGAGAAGGCGCTCGCAAATCTCGTCTC
Organism: uncultured Verrucomicrobiota bacterium; assembly: GCA_913061285.1. Taxonomy (GTDB): domain Bacteria; phylum Verrucomicrobiota; class Verrucomicrobiia; order Limisphaerales; family AAA164-E04; genus UBA2970. The sequence continues at coordinate 3,147 of CAJXVR010000077.1, forward strand.
ACTTTTCACATCTCCTGAGAATAGCAACCATGTACTACTTCAATCGGAAGAGTATCGACTCCAGCGGAGGACGCTAATCCGTGAGCAGCAACGGTTGACGATCTCTCTCAAAGCACTACCCATTCCTCGAAATGAACGATTCAGTTCCTTCAAGGAAGCTGCCGAATTCGGCGCTAAGGCGTCGACTTCGTTCAAGGAGGGAACGAATGATGCCAAACACGTGATCATTCGAAGAATATGTTCGAACCTAATTCTGAAGGACAAAAAACTCAGTATTAGAGCCAGATTTGTGTTCCAGGCCCTACACAAATACCATCGGTTGTTCTTGAGTGGAAAAGCCGACGTTCGAACCTAAATCGAGGGCTCTGTTGAGCCACAAATAGGACGTTTTGGAAAATGTGTTCCTCTAGGCTAACCTACAGGGACGATGTTCGAACCTAAAATAAAAATGAAATCAACATTTCGATACACTTTCTGTTGCTCATACATCGAGCGAGCCAATGTAATAGGAATACTGCGACACCCCGTAGTCCTTCAACCAACGCCTTCTTCCGTAGCCATACTCCGAAACATAGAAATCGATTTGCCCCGTTGAGAATTCCATCGTGATATCACCACATCGATTTTGAGTGAGTGTGTTGTAACCTGAATAGTAATTCAAATCTCGCGAAGGGGCTTCACCAAGAACAATCACTTTTGGCTTGAGAATGTCTAACCATGAGTTTGGTATCTTACCGGACTTACGGCCGTGGTGAGCAGCAAAGACGACATCTGTCGGATAGAGATCTATCTCTCCAGATATGTTCTCCATGAACTCAGTTTCCAGATCGCCCAACCATAATGCACTACCTCCATTGTTCAGCTGGTATCGGCAAACCAAGGACATGTTGTTGTAAGAAACTCCGTCTCTGGCTTTAATGAGCGCCTGCTTAAAGTCTACATTTGCAAGATTGGGCCAGAGAATATTGAGCCCGGAAGAACCTCGCTCGTCATCTTCCTGATTCATCCATCGACGACGACAACCCGCAGACAAGTAAAACGCCTTGTCACTATCGCGTAATTCGCAATAGCGACGAAACGAGTCTGTAATAATCGGTTTTGTTGCTTGGTTCTTCACCACGTAAAAATTCCGGATTGGCATCTCTTCGTCGAGTAGTTCAATCCCTGAAATGTGATCTTGATCTGGATGAGTTGAAATGAATCTTGTCACTCCTTTGCCGTAGCTCTGGGCCGCAATTTCTGACAGTATTCTCTCTTGATTGTCATCACTCAGACAGCAATCGATAGTCGAAAAGTTGTCAGTTCCATGACGGATGTAGAACATGTCTCCTAATCCAACAGAGAATGACTTTATTGTAGGCATAGTTTTGTGTTTGATTATCTTAGAATCGAAGGGCACGACACGATTGTTCAGTGGTGATCGTCATCTTTCCGAGCAGAGATCCGATTAGTAATGTACCCGGTCTGTTTGCGGTAAGACAGAGCGAACAGCAGAATCATAACAACCGTGATCAAGTAGGCTTCAGCAGACTGAACCCAGGCGACAGATTGGGTTACAGATTCCCATACACACGCTAGTAGAATCAGTCCAAACAGTGAAACGAATGTTCGATACATGTTGTTGGCTTCAGAAAGCACCGCTATCTTCCCGTCTTCCTTCTCAGCCCGAATAAAAGATTCATAGGGTGCAAACTCAACAAACTTGAACCATTTAAACGCGGGCTCGACGACGAGTGAGCCAATCCTACTAATCACCAAACCGAGAAAATAGTAAACGAATGCACCGAGCACGATGTCATCAACCAGCAAGTCGTACGATGTGATTCTCGAGACAATCACAACAAACAGTACGCCCGGCAAAAGGTAGTTAAACAGATTATAGGATGAGATTTTTTTGAGAATTTCGTTCATGTATTTTCCTTCTTTCCCCACGCCAAGAGTATACCTTAAGTTCTCTGCCAGCAGCAAACCCTACCACATTAAATCTGAAGTTTTGGTGACCTTGCTAAAAAGGAATGCCCTTTTCGAATGAGCACCTGCCGTATTCGATATCCTGTCCTCGACGAAGAAAAACCGAGATGCCGTGAAATCGCTCGAACAGTCGGCATTTTCCCATTGGTTTCCTTGAACTCTTGGATGAAAGCGAGAGCCTTTTCCTCATTCTCGGTCAGCTTGTTCTCCTCTCGCACCTTGGCGTCGTGTTCTTTTTGTATTCGACCAAGATGATCAAAAAGTCGATACATGTTGTTGGCTTCTTCGTTTGCACGATCACGTGAAATCTCCTCTCCGAAATTTCTTAACCAGATGTCCCGGAATTCATCGAGAGCCTCGTCCTTGAATCGAACGAATGATAGTCGTGGTTCCATGCCACGGTTCTACCACGTCTGAAGAATGCGTACAATGGGTCAGCTTGCAAGTGGGCTTCTGTTTACCTGGACGACATGTTCGCCACCCGAATTCGTACACGACCGGACTGCGAAACTGGGGAGAACCAGATTTGAGTACGAAAAGTAAGGAGTTTTTTGTTTACCAATGTTGGGGATAAACTGTGAATTGCTAACCTACAGGGACGATGTTCGAACCTAAAATCTATATGAACTGCACATGAAGAAGTATCTTTTTCTTGGAGATTTTTATCAAATTTACTTGCTGCTATGATTGGAAGGCTTTCGGAAGTAGGATCATTTGCTACAAATGATCTCGAGATCGACGCCGACTGTCTGCTTGAGATAACTTTGGGCCGCCGCCAAAACTGCAATCTGGGCCGTTGTGTGTTTTTCTGCGGATAGACCCGGTTGGACGATTAGAATCTGCGGTTTAATTTCTCTAAATCTGCTAATTTTGACGAATTTGTTTATATCTGACCCTTTACCTTTTAGGAAACGTGTTGATCGTTTGTTTGAACACCTTTTTTCTCGCTCAATGATGTGGCGACATAGGTCTCGGAATTTCCACTTCCATTTTGCTGAACGAACGGCTTGAGAAGAAACCACTACGATATCGTCTATTCTCTTACCGGCAGTCTTCGCTGAAGTAAACTTGCAGTGGACCAACGCAAGCCGAATACAGTCTTTTTCTTCTTTCAGGCAAACCAGATCTGCCGCCTCTCCTGCAAGGTCATCATCAAAGACAACATCGAAGTTGTCTTTGATGAAACCTTGAGCTGCCCGCCATTGGATTGAATTTTTGCGAATGGCGCCGTCTTTCCAAATGGATTCCTTCTGAATATCTGTTCCACTCCAGTCCCACACCTCAAAATTTTCTCTCGGAAATATTAGCTCCTGGGGATTTTGAGGTTTGATTAGTAGGTTGCCATCGAGCTCTGAAATATCGAGAAATCTGACAAGAGGGGGATAGTTGGAAAAATACTCTTCAATAGACAGGTCAAGTGTCCCAATGTGTATGTTGATTTGTTCTATTGTGTCCTTTGTAACCTTGAATCCCTCTTTGCCGCCAACTGTTAGCGTAAGTTCCGCCAATATTTCATCAGGGCCCGTGATCAGCTTAAATCGTACTTTGTTCCTATCAGGTTTGCCGTCAGTGGGTTCGATGCCAACCATCGAGAGATTTATCTCTTTACCTCGGCTCTTGAAGATGACCCGGTCTTCTGCCTGTCTGAGTATTTCAAGGGGCCACTCGATGCTGAGTATTCTCTGGTCAGGGAGTGTGCTGACTTCTTCAGGGATGAGAACGTTCTTTATTATTTCGGCTGTGTCAATCGTGGTATCCTTAATCTTGCTTCCAACCGCCTCGCACCACTCTACTAGTTCAGGGATTGTTCCTGGATCGCGAGCCCATACTCGTCCTTTGTATGAACATCCGATTGCAACAGGTTCACCATCCTCCCAGCCTGTGGCACTTAAATTGGATTTTACTGAACCTGCTCGTTCTGAAACCGATAGTGCCTCAGCCACGTCAGAGCCTGTATACATGGCAAAACGCAAGTTTCTTCGGCCGTGTTTCCTTACGCCGACGTTTTGAAAGATGAGTCTGTTTATCCGCCCCAGAGAGCGGAATATAACATCTCCGGAGATCAATTTGATACCTCCAACAGCTTTGGCGATCTTGTCATGAGTTGACGATTTATCACTAGAGGAAAGGAACAATAGATTTCGTTTCGCGTCGTAGTGAATGATATACAGGTCCCAAATTCGATCTCTGATCTTTCGTGATCGTGTCCACCTGATAGGTGGCTCGCTCCGTGTTGCGAAATATAGAGTATTCGATTGCTCATGTATCCAAACTCTATGCACATTTGTCCCCTTGGCTATCCCTTCAAAGAATCGTTTCGGTGCGAAAGATGTTGCTTCGTATATTAGCGTGTTGAAAATGGGTCTGAGTAGGTGATGGGAGATCTCAATTTTCTCTTGTTCCGCTGAAGCGTCAAGTCTCTGAGACGAGCTCAAAAACTCAATAAGTTCGGAATGCTTCTGTGCAGCTTTCGAGCTGAATTCACTCAAAAGTCGATTCCAGTCTGCGTCTTCGCTATAAAGTCGTTCTAATGCAGAAGAGACATCTTGATCTGCGATATTTGCGATAATTGTGGCATCTCCGATGGTATCATCAGAAGTTCGAGTAAATCTCCCTGTAAACTGTAACAAGATAGCAAGACTCTTGTGGGTGTCATGAACCGCAGCAATTTTTAGCTGAGGAAGATCAAATCCTTCACCAAGCATGTTAACACATACGACTATTCTGCTTTGGCGAGGGGTTGTATTGATTTGTCTTAAACCATTGTTGGTTTCTGTGTCCTTCGAATGTATTATCACGGGGTTTAGATCTGGCGCGATGTTTTGGTAGGTCGCGTGTATAGCGCTGGCTCGCTCTATTGTCGCGCAACGAGCCATCATCAAGTGATCTTTTCCATGAGCTAGATCGTTTCGAAGAATTTTCACCGCCTTATCTGCGATTGCGGTATCAGCATTCTCCTGGTCAATTTCGAATACTGGCTCGAAACTTATAGGTTTGAAATAGCCTTCGTCTTGGGCGGAGCTCAGTGGAAACTCATAAATTACTTTTCCGTCGACGAGTTTTCCATCTCGTCGATACGGGGTAGCTGTGAACTGTAGGATTTTTCTATCCGTGAACTGTTCCCTAAATCCAGACCAGCTCGATGCAGCGACGTGGTGTGCCTCATCGACGATCAAGAGATCTATAAAATTGGCAATCTTTTCCATCATTTTACTGGTGGATTTGTTGGCGAGTGCACTCATGGTAGCTACCACGACATTGCAGCTCTTGAATAAAGCTAGATCTTCTTCAGAATGTGGCCGCTTCTTTACAATTCCTACGATTGGATTCCGGGCCGTAGGCTGTAGGTTACCTAGTTTTCGCAACAACCCTAGCTTTAGAAATTTAAGTGCTGTTTGATCCCGAAGCACTTTGGAAGGTACAACCACCAACAGTGTTCCGGGGTTGTATGCGACTAGAGTTGCAAGCATCGTTTCGGTCTTTCCTGTCCCCGTTGGCATCACCACTGTAGCCGGTTTTTGATCAAGGCTCCAATGGGCGCCAATCGCGTGGAGACCTCCAATTTGGGGAAGGCGTAGTCCCATTTCTATCACCTTCCCTGATGGATCTTTCTTTTCAGCGCAGAAACTGAAGGCACCTACCCAGGACTTGGCAATTTCATCGGAAATTTTCTCTAAACCGTTCTTGGAAACTTCTGCTGTTATTTGCTCTAACTTACGGTGAGCAATCCATTTTGACTCTCGCTGTTCGCTGCGGTGGAGAACTCCATCGACCCCTTCGGGTAGCGAAAGTTTCCTCTTTTTGGTCACTAGGATCTTCTCGCCCGTATCGAGTGTATAGAGCTTTTCAATTACTCGAGGGGAAGTATTGAAATCCTTCAGTGAATTTACATTCTTGATGCCGCCATTATCGAGGATGTGTCGTATTTCACCGACAGCCTGCTTTACGGGGCCAAACTCTAGAATCGGAAGAGTTAGAGTTATTGATTTTTTATTTGAATTCGGATTCATTCTGGTGGAGCCGAAATATAGCAAATCTAATATTCAACTGTATAGGAACTGTAGCATGATCGGAGAATATGGAAAAGCAATCGGTTTGCTCAAGGTTTTGAGGATAATAATGCAGACTTTTTTAGATGAAGGAGAATTTTGTGTCCGGTTCGAGACGACTTGAATCCAAGATGAGCTGAAATATCTCGAACGGTTGGAGTTCGTTTCTCGGTTTGTTGTGTCTTCTCGATGAAATTAAGCGCTTTGATCTCATTATCCGTAAGCTCAGACCTAAGCCGTTCCTCACTTTGCTCCGATACCTGATCAAACACATCGAATAGGTGATACAAATCATTGGCGAGTTGATTCGCATCTCTGAGGCCGATTTCTTCGCCGGTCTCTTTGAGATAGATCTCTTGGAATTCCTTGAGTGATTTCTCCGGGAATTCGGTAAACGCAAGACGTCTTAACATGGATCCCTGTTGTACCATTTCCAGGGCATTCGTACAATGGATCTGAAAGCAAGTGTGTCTTTGTTTACCTGGACGACATGGTTGCCACACTTGCGGGGGAGAGGAGGGGGTGGTGTGGTGACCAGAAAAGCCGCTTTCGCGGCTCAACGTAAGGATGTTTCTTGTTTACCAAACTGTGGATAAACTGTGAGTTGCTAACCTACGGGGACGATGTTCGAACCTAAAATATCTATTAAGTGAACGATAAGAATCAAGCGGTGCGTCTATTTCAGGATCAATTTAAGTTTCCAGAACATTTGTCCACCTTCTCGAACGAGCGCATCTATGAGATTCTCCGTCCCAGTCTTTGTCTCTGGATTGTTGTATAGCTCAGTGAGCGCCTCTTGCCACTCATCGGTAAAGTAGAGTGAGTAATGAGGATTGTTTCCTCGGACCGATCCTTCGAGTAAATGGAGTTTTGAGATTTCGAGACTTTCCTTCGGGTTTGCTTTTGCTAGTGCAACTATGTTCGAGGTTAGGCCGTGATCCGATTCCAGTTTTCCGCCGGATTTCTCAAGTGTTCTTCTGGTTTGTAAGGCAAGCCAAGTTGAATCGAATACATCTTTGGAGCCGATCCAGTGACCGAATGCCTCGAATATTTCATTGTTCGGGTAATTTTCAAGCAACCATTCCCAACATGAAATTAAACGTTCTTTGCGATTGGGTTTTTCTATCTGTGCTTGATTAGACCTCTTTCCTTTTTTTGGAATTATTGAACGCCCAATGAACTGAATGAATTTAGTGTGGTGTTCGATGTTGCCTTGATTCCAGAAGAGTTTGAAAAGGCTGTGGTCGAAACCAAAGTGGTCATAGTGCACAAAGGCTAGGGCAAAATGGACAGCGAGACCCTTGTTCGGGTTCGTAAAGTGTTTCCTTTCAGGGTCCATTTGAGGGGGGTGGCTTAGTGCTCTTTCGTAGAGTTTTTGGAAGGCAGAATCGTTAAACATAGTCTGATAGAGATCAGCTGAAAGGTATCCTTCCCAGGTTGCCAGACAGAGGTGGTTTTTGCCCGTTTCCTGAGGGAAAAGAGTCGGGAGTAGTTTCTGGATCCAAGGAATATCGCGGTGATAGAATACGTACAAGTAACGGCCAAACATGAACATAAGAGCTCTAGTTGTCTCTGCGCTCAAGGTGCCCTCAAAAACCTCTCGAATTTCGTCCGATATTTGCCCCCTTCTCCCGTTGGTATTGTAATCGTCCTCAAGAGCCAGAAAGAGAACAAGAACTTCAAAGGCGCGTCCGCGAACGGAGTTGATAGCTAGGGAATAAGCATCCATTACTATTGATTTGGATGAACCGGGGGAGGTGGTCTTCATGGACGCTGTATTTGGATTCTCGTCTTCTGGTACGGGGTCTGGGTACGAAAGCAAATACTTTATTAAGTCGAATATTTGTACCCGTTGATTCTGAAGATCTTTGCGTAGATGGGACTGACCGCTCTTCAACAATACTTGTAATACGTCTACTATCGCTCTATGAACCGATCTCCAATCATAGAGCCAGGTATCGTATCGCCGCTGCTCCTTTCTGTTCTCATTGTCAAATGGATGAGTAATCCCTGATTTCTTGATGGAAGACATCATCTCTAACAAAGTCGAGAGATCTACGTTCTCTAGAAGCTCCGGAGCCTTTGATAGCGTTTCTTGGAACGCGGTCAAAAAACTGTTCGTGTAGTGTGAATCTAGGACACCACGCTCAAAGAATAGGTTAGCCTGGGAGGAGTAAAGGGAAAGTCGTTTTGGCAGATCCAGCTTTAGAAGGTTGGTTATTCCATCGGCGTTTAGTGGGTTTAGAAAATCACCACTGGAGTTATTCTTGACTAGTTCTTCTGGAGTCCAGTCGTCGCGAAGTTTTGCTGCGATACACTGGATCGAATACTTGCCAAAGACCTCAGGCGAAACAGGTCCTCGGCTTACAACTGTGCCCCCTGTTACCTTGCCGACTGCAGGTTCAGGAGTATATGCTGGGTTAATTAGAATCTTTGCTTCGGCTGCATCCGTTCGCTCTGTCTCTGTAAGGTTCTCCGCAATGACCGATAGGATGCTAGAGGCAGCTTCGAGCTGCCATTGGTACTCATCTTTTTTTTCTGAAGACTGTGTGAACCGAGAAATTACCTGCTTCACGAAGTGTCGCTTTCGAGACTTAGAAAAGGAGGGGAAAACTTGCTTTAGGGTATTTAAATATTCGGTTCCCATCATAAGGCCGTGAAAGTGCTGGGTATCAAAGATTCTTTCTAGAGCCTCGGCCAATTGTTCTCTGAAAGCTGTAGGGCAAAGACTCAAGACGTACAGCTTGAAACGCCACATCGCCGGACTGTCCGGTAACTGTTCGATATAGTTCGTGTAGATGCTGAGTATCTGGTCGTAGTTAACGCGGTTGTTTGATATTAGCTTGTTGACTAAAACTTTCATTGTCGCCGCAAGTTCACGGATCTCTTCACTTGAGGACAGACCCTCTTTTTGTCCAGGTTCAAGTGTGAAAAAATCCACATCTAGAAGCGCGTATGTATCTCCGATAAGGAAGCCTTTCGTAGGGCATCGGTCTCTTTGTTGGGAGACAATCTTGGTCATGGTCTCGCCGGTTAGTCGCAAGGCTTGCTCAACATAGCTGCTATCCAAATTGTTGAGACGATCGAAGACTTGTATATAGGAAAGATCTCGGAGGTAGAAGATTCTGTCATCTGAAAACACCAGCTCTTCCGATTCAGGAATCTCATTATTTCTCACGGACAACAGTGCATCTATAAGCAGTAGCATGGAAGCGTAATCTTTTTCATCAGAGAGTGTTTTGAGCATATCCTTGTAAGAGAATCCCCCGTCATTAAAAGCTTCCATGAGCTTAACCCATTCTTCATCCTTTATTTTGGGGACAAGGCGGGCCAAGCTGTCAGCAGGTAGTGTGGCGCCGATCCTAAGAAACTGAGAGATAACTTCAGGATTGAAAGTTTCGACGGTGATCGGAACGTTGTGGATGATTTCCAATACTAATTGCGGTTCGCTTTCTGATGCTCTGAGAAGATAGTTTAGTTCAGGTGTAGCATAGCCGAATCGAGAGGGGTTTTCAGACTTTTGTTTAATACAATCGAAAAATTCGTTTTTCCATAGCCAGTTGACCCAACGATGATCAGCTTGGGAGTAGAAGTATTGACGCGCATCAATATTGAGAGTGATCAACTCTCGAACCCTTTCTGCGGTAATTTGTGGTTTGTTAGCGGTCATGGTTTTGTTTGAGGAGCAAGCTTAAGTATTGCATCAATTTCAGAATGGACATCAAGCTGCCTAGTCAGCGTTATTGACATAACTTGTTGGAAGTCGAGGAGTAGTTGCTCAAATTGTTGGAGTGTGAACGATGAGGGATCTATTTTGCTTTTCCTGGCGTTTCCGTGATGTGCAAGCGCATTCAGAATATTATAGACTCGCCCTATTTCGCTTATGTGTTGATTGCTTACTGTTACCGATCCGTACTCGTTTAATATCGTTTTCTTGTTTGTTCCGACGGTACCGACTTCAGGACTGTAGAATGGATAGAGAATCTCTCGAAGTGAATTTGCGGCTTGTGCTATCCAGTCTGGATTGTTTCTACACTGCGGGCGGGCTGCGTACAAGGCCCCTCGGAACATTTGTGATGGTTTGAATCTAAGATTGTATTTTTGATAGAGATTATCTAGCCGTTCGCACAAATCGTTTTGTTCTGGCGTCAAAGGAACAGGAGGCAGCGGTTTGTCGATGATTGGCTGTGACAATTCTTGGTCCATAGATAGTTTAATTCTATCTTAGAACTGGGCTATTGGGGAGCCCTTAATGGCCGTATTTCTGAAGCCGCTTGAGAATCCGATACCCCGTCCGCGACGACTTGAATCCAAGATGAGCTGAAATCTCCCGAACCGTCGGTGTTCGTTTCTCGGTTTGTTGTGTCTTCTCGATGAAATTAAGCGCTTTGATCTCATTATCCGTAAGCTCAGACCTAAGCCGTTCCTCACTTTGCTCCGATACCTGATCAAACACATCGAATAGGTGATACAAATCATTGGCGAGTTGATTCGCATCTCTGAGGCCGATTTCTTGGCCGGTCTCTTTGAGGTAGATCTCTTGGAATTCCTTGAGTGATTTCTCCGGGAATTCGGTAAACGCAAAACGCTTTAACATGGACCGCCCTTTACACCCCGAATCCGTACATTGTCGGCTGACTGCATCGGCGGCGCAGATCGAGGGATTGCGGTGTCAGTTAGTGTTGCAGGAAGGGGAAGCGAGTCCTTACGCCTCACGCGCAAAGGGAAATCATTTGCTGGACGACTTGTTGGGCGCGGAGGAAGTACGCGTGGCACGCTATGATTCCTCGTTGGACGATGAAATTGAATGCCAAGCCAAGGCGCTCCGGTTGGCGGGACGGAAACCGTATGCCATTCCCATTGGCGGATCCAATGGTCTGGGGACGTTGGGCTACGTGGCGTGCGGACTCGAAATTCAGTCACAGATGAATCAGATGGGGGTGACATTCTCGCACATTGTGTGCGCTAGCGGGAGTGGGTCACGCAAGCCGGTCTCGTCACGGCGCTTTTCGGAAACTGGGGTGACGTCTCGGTCGTGGGAATCAACGTCAGTCGGGAAAGAACTGCTCAAGAGGCAAAAGTTTTTGGGCTGGTCCGGGCTGCTCACGGCGTATTGACCGAGGAATCTGGGTTGGAGTCTGGGGCCGTCAGGTGTTACGATAAGTACGTTGGGCCTGGGTATGCGCAGCCTTCAGACAAGATGGTAGAAGCCGTGCAATTTTTGGCGCAGCGGGAAGCGGTTCTCTTGGATCGAGTATACACCGGGAAGGCCATGACTGGGCTCATCGGCTTGACCAAGAAAGGCGTCTTCAGCCCGGGTGATCGGGTTCTCTTCCTCCACACGGGAGGCGCGCCCGCATTGTATGCTATGGCTGATGCCTTCTTCGACCCGGTTAGCGAATCCGGTTCGTCCCTTGGTGCGTCCGGATAGTGCTAATTTTAATCTACCGTGAATCGCGTGCAAGCTGCTAGACCGCAGGTTTATCGGATAGACAGATCGTTGAGGTGGGGTTGATTGTCCCGATTCCATTCGCTTAGTACTTCGGTATCCGTGGAAAAGAACAATCGTTTGATGGAATGGCCCTCGGCATGGCCGTCGGCGTAGATTGTATTCAGTCGACCTCGGTGCCGGCGTCGTACTTCACTGTCGAGCCGCGCGCTATCTTCCGGCTCAATGGGAGTCGATGGGGTTGCTCGGATGATGTGATAAAACGTTCGGATCAGTCCATGCGGAGCACGGCCGAAATTGTCGCCGAGGGCCAACATGGCGGAAGGTCTTCTGACCTCGCCTTCTCGAACAAAGTCGTAGGTAAAGTTTGGGCTAAGGCCGAAACGACGGGATCCCAAGCCTTTGAAGGCATAGCCCCAATCGTTGTAGCCGTAATGCGGAGGTTCAGCGAAGCTGTCATGAATTCTAATCTTTCGTTCTGAAGGGCAGATGAAAACGCTGTTCTTCACATTTCCCCCACGCCCACGTGCGTCCACTGAGGTGCTTCTGAACGTCCGAGTTCCGCCGATCAGTCTGGTATCACCGATATACTGATGGCCGAGCAACCAGATCCAGTCTCCATCGCCTGGGTGGCGACTAGATAATCCGGGCGGGTAGTAGCCAAAGTCGTCGACATACATCCTAAGAGCCAGACTTTGCTGTCGGAGATTGGACATACATTTGAGTGAACGCGCGGTCTCTAAGGCGCGAGCTGAGGCCGCCAAAACCAGGGACGCAAGGATTCCGATAATGGCGATAACTACCAAGAGTTCCACGAGCGTAAATCCAGCGAAACCGTTCCGGCCGATCTTGGGAGCCTTCCTGACGGAGGGCGATTCAACAGTTCTTGTCATTGGATGGCTGGCAGTTTGAGTGAGCCGCCCACCTGGCATCTCCTTGTTAACGGGAGTTATAATAGGGTCGGAAGCAGGTGGCGGAGCTGGAACTGCATCGGTTGTTAAAAAATGTCTGACTGTGGTTGCGAGCGAACATCAGCATGTCCATCAGCAGGGTTCTTTCAGTTTAAGGTGGTCGCGTTTTGTGGTTAGTAATTGGACACCGTCATTAAACGGAGGAAAATGTCGTTTATTAGCAAAAAAAACAATCCTGTTCTCACCGCGATTGAAGTCGTTGAACGTGTCTCTCCCTGTGTGTTGTGAGGAGCCTTCCATGCGACCTAACAATACAATACTTACATTGTATTGAAGTTGGTGGTCTGTCAATGGTGTTTCTGAATTTGTTGCCTCGGATTTCATTCGGTTTTGAGACCGGTTTCATGATGCAGGAGTAGCTTATAGCTGATTCTTTGGAAACTGAATGTGGCGCATAAAGGGAATTGGATTCTTGCTGCTTGAAGGCCAAAACATGCTGGATTTCAGGCATGGAGTGGAATTGCTTGGCATAAGCCGTATTCCGGTATCGGGTATGGTTGCGGGCTTGAATTCAATGGATTATTGGGAAAACTGGGGTTTATTCTGGTTGTACTCTCGTAGTTGTGTCTGTTCGCAATGTGGACTTGGAGGTGAATACGGGTTTTGGGTGTAATCCGTGTCAATGCTATTTTGGTGGTTGAGGTAAGAACCGTTTATTTATTGATTGACGGGGAGGGTGTGGTCTCTTATTCAATTAGCATTGTCATGGAGAGACGGAATCGGACAATTATTTGGGGGTAGTGAGATTGTTGGAGGTTCTCATGGTAATTTTTTGCAGGGAAAACAGCAGTGAGGTTGGCGGGCGACTTGGCGGCGAGTCGGGTTTGGGAGCGGAAATTGAGGTGAAGGATCGGCTCATGCCACCAGCATGTTTCAGTGTTTCGGAGGATGATGCCGTGTATTTTCATTTGGATAGAATGCAATGAAATCGAGGAATCTACTTTTTGGAGTGTGTTGTGTGTTTTTTCTGGGGCTGCTGCTGGGAGGAGTGTTGACGCAGTTCTTTCTAGGGAGGGTGGGTCCCGAGGAGGCTAAGGGTGTGCATTCGGGTCCTACCGAAGCGGTAATTGAGGAAAACTCAGGTTCGCTTGAGGGCGAAGGAAGGGCGGAGGCCGGCGAAAGCATTGATTGGAGTGATATTGCTTCCGACGACTTACATCAGTACATCGAGAATCTCAGGGCGATGGGCTGCCCTTCGGAAACGGTATCCGATATCGTCGTTGGCCTCCTGGCGTCGGAATATACCGCTTTGCTCGATGACCTCGAAACGCCGTCGGATTCTTATTGGCGACCAGTTTCTTCGAGAGGAAACGGTGTTAGTGCTGAAGTGCAGGCCCACCGGAAGGCTTTGATGGAGTTGGTGGGGAGACGGAAGAGAGAGGTCTACGAGTATGTCGGGATCGATTACGACGGGTACGTGAGAAAGTACCGGTGGGATCATCGATACCGGCCCTCGGAGCTCGGTTTTATTTCGGATCGGGACGTGCGGGAGCGGGCTGAGAAGGTGTTGAGGCAGTTTAAGAATACGGAGCGCGAAATTGGTCAACGCTACAACGGTCTAGTGAGTCGCGACGGCATGCAGGAGATCTACCGCAGCTACGAGGAGAAGTTTTCCGCAATGAAGAAGATCCTATCGCCTGAGGAGTTTCAATCTTATGTCATGAGAGATTCGCCGTTGGCTAATCGGCTAAAGGATCGAACCCTTTCAGGTTTTGAGCCCAATGAAGAGGAGTTTGAATCCATTTTTTCCATTTATGAACGATATGACGGGTTGAATTCAGAGCTCTTCGAGACTGAGGGCGGGCGTATGGGAGATTTGGTGGATGTGGGTGCCAGAAATGAGGAAATCCGAGACGCTCTGGGAGAGGACCGATATCGAGACTATGAGCGGTCTCAGGATCACGTCTATCGGCGGCTCGTTGACCTCGGGCTGGATCATGAGCTTGATGATGATATTGCGGCTGCCGTTTACAACCTACGTGAGGTGCATCTGGAGTTGCTGCGATGGGTGAACTTGGACCAGTCATTGGCGGAAGCGGAACGTTTGGCTGAGTTGGAGGCACTCCGATTGGGGTTGAATGAAGAAGTCCGCAAGCTGATGGGGGATAGCGCCTATGGTGACTACTCCGGAAAGTCCTACGGGAATTGGTTGAACGATTTTGTGAAGTGATATGAACGTGCTAGAGGTTTTTAAGTGTTGCGAATTTCGGCCCCATTTTTCGTTGGCGCTTCTTATCGTGGCCGGGTGCGAACTCCGAGGCGAGGAATCTGGAAAGGATGCTTTCAAGCGGTTGTTGGATTCCCCTCCGGTGATCGAACGGTTGATCTATACGGAGACCTTACCTCCCGAGAACAAATCTCCGCTGAGTTACGCGGAAGGGATTTTGGGTTCGTCGAACTATTTCCACGGACTCTTGCGCTGGCAAGAAGGGGCGTTCCTGTTTGCGGAGCTGAACGCTCCCAATGTGGAAGAAGGTTATCGGCTATCGGGTCGAGATTTTCTGCAATACGACGGGCTTTTCACCTTTATCCACTCAAGAACCAACACCACGGTCTATCAGAGGGCCGAGGATACGCTCGATCGGGTGAGTGTCTCAACCGTGGAGGACACCGCAGTCTATCGAACCCGAAGGAGAATTGAGCCGATTACCCTGGGGATTAGCCATCTTCTTCCGGGGCAGGTTGAGTGGGAGGGGGACCAGTTTCGGGCGGTGGGCATCGCTGATCGAAAAGCTGTTGATATCAGCGGTGAGATACTGTCTTTGAGCGATTCCCGTCCGGACAAGTTGGCAGTCCGTTATGCCAGTGACGTGGGAGCGGCTGATTACGTGATCCACTATTCCTATGAGAATCCGGACATCCTGCCTTTTCCGAACAGGATTGAGAATGTCTTCCATTACCAGGGAAAAGAAATCTTGTACCGCGAGTATGAGATTAGTGACGTTTCGCTTGGAACTGAGAGTTTGCCGAAGTCAATGTTCACGCCCGAGTTGATTACGCAAATGGAGAATTCCACTACGCACGTGGCGACGAACGGAACTTTTTATCTGAAGCTCGATGGCGGGCAATTGCTTGAAGTGCCAAGTGGGGTGGCTCCCAAAACAAAGTTGTCCAAGGGGGACTATTGGCAGAATCGCTATGTCTATGCGTTCTTACTGATCGTGATCGTGGGGTACGGTGCCTACTTTGTTCGATCCGGAGCGCTGGCTAGCCGCAAGGCTGAGTAGAACTATCGAACGCTTTCACAACTGGTGTTGTGAGTCGAAAACAGAAATAGAAAACATTATGAAAAGATTGGTTATTCCCCTAGGGGTTGTATTGTCAATAGTCGGAGTCTACGCCGCGCAGTGTTTCATTAGTTCCTCGACATGTGTTTGTGTCAATATTGGGGACTGTTATGGGAGTGACACGCCTACGGGCTGTTCGACCCCTACTTGTATCATTGCCGACGAGCAAGTGTGGATCCAGAACATCTGTAGTGGTGCGGGTTCGCACAATAGTCGTACCCAAATCGGTAATGCCACCTGTCCCGTGGAGGAGTGCAGGATCTACAACAGCTGTACGTTTCAATACGAGAATCCGCCTAACGGATGCGAGTTTGAAGTGCCGCGTTACCAGGGAGTTGGGAACACTTGCACCCCGTAGCGTTGGAGAGATGAGGAGTCGAAACAACTGAAGAATATTATGAAGAAACTAATAGCGTTTGGAATCATGGTAGTCATGAGTGTCAGCGCGGTTTATGGCACTACCTGCTACCTCGATGCTCACAATTGTGTGTGTGTGAACATCGGTGACTGTTATGGCGAGGACACTCCGACGGGGTGCACCACTCCGACGTGTATCATCGCTGATTCAACGGGTACGACGGACAACGTTTGTGAAGGTGCTGGACCGTTCTCGGAACGGACCCGTGATGGTGATTGCACCTGTGAGGTCTCCTCCTGTCGAATCTGGAACAACTGTACCTTTCAGTATGAGGCGCCTCCTGGTGGTTGCAACTTCACTGTGCCGCAATACCGAGTGGTGCCTTCGTCAACTCCCTGTCCATAGAAAAGGCGAGTAGAAGAGTATGACGAGGTGGCAGAGTCGGACAGGGCTGCCACCTCACCATTTGGATATGTTTAGTGTTGCTGAGAGGAGATTGGCTTTGAATGTTTTTCGGATCAGTGCGATTGCGATCTTGGTGCTCACGGCGGCGGCCAAGTTGTTCAGTGTCGGTGGGGATGCCGTGCTCCTGGAACTGCCGGACCCAGTGTTCGGGCTGAAATACCGGCATATGATGGTCTTGATGGGGCTGGCCGAAATTCTGGTCGCAGCCATGATTTTCTGGTTGGGAAACTCTCAACGTAGTTTGGTGGCGATTCAAGGATTCTCAGCGGCGGTGTTGGTCTACCGGGTGTCGGTGGAGATGGTGGGGCCGGGGGCTTTGTGTCCTTGTCTCGGAACATTGCACGAGAAACTGGGCCTGAGTGAGGGCGCCGTCGAGATTACGACGCTGTCGTTGCTGGCCTATCTTTTGGTTGGAAGCATTTATTTCAGTTTGGGCCATAGAAAAGGGGCCATTTAAGTGAGTCTATGTTTTTGGTAACTGGTTTGGGAGTGGCGCTTGTATTGGGTCGCTATTGAGCGGTTTCTTGCGATAGCGGTTCGCGGCCTCTCTGCCGGATCGTGCTAGTAAGCGGTTAGGTGGTGGATGAGGCACCGCTTGAGGAGTGGAAGACTTTAGAACTGACTTCGAAGCTCGATGAAAAGTGTTGAAGGCATTGGCTGGTTTCCCGTCATCCTGGTGATCGTGCTTTTTGCCTACCTGGACAGCCTTACGTATGGCTTCCTCTCGATGGATGATCCCGAGTATGTTTATGAGAACCCGCATGTTCAAACCGGTCTATCGGTTGAGAATGTCAAATGGTCCTTTAGCTCAGCTACGGGCGGCGGGAGCTACTGGCATCCGTTGACCTGGCTGTCCCATCAATTGGATTGCAGCCTGTTTGGATTGAACGCGGGGAGGCATCATGCCACGAACCTGATCTTTCATCTCTTGGCAGTGATGGCGATCGCGGGGCTCGGGCAAGCCCTTGGTTTGACGGCCTTCCAGCGGGCGGTTGTGATTTGTACCTTCGCGCTCCATCCGGTGCAGGTCGAGAGTGTGGTCTGGATCGCGGAACGAAAGAATCTGTTGAGCGGGGGGTGTATTCTGCTGGCTCTCAGTTCGTTTCTCTACTACCTCCGCCGGTCTGACAAAGGTGCCTTGATTCTCTGTTTTTGCAGTGGTGTCTTAGGGATGATGGCAAAGCCTTCGGCGGTTGTGATTCCGGTCGCTTTGCTGATCTTGTGGGTTTGGTTTCGACGGTTTGAGTCGAAAGATCACGACATCAAGCTGGATCGCAATAGCCTATTTCTCTTGGCGGGCTTGTTCTTGTGTTCGACGCTCGTGGCTTTCGTGACGGTGTGGGCACAGAGGGAGGTCGGCGCGTTGGTTGGGCTTGGTGAGCTTGGGCTCGCGGGACGGCTGGATCGCCTCTGGTTTAGCTATGTTTGGGGGATGTGGCACTTTATTTACCCGGTAGATTTGTCGATCGCTTATTCCTACGGCGGTGAGTTCATTGGGCGAGTCGGGTTCTGTGGGGGATTAGGCGTGATCCTGCTGTCCTATCTTGCCTGGCGGCACTCGGATAAGCGCGGATTGGTCTTTTTGGGGTGGTTCCTCTACCTCCTAGTGATGCTGCCGTCTTCGGGGATAGTGCAGGTCGGAATGCAATCGTTTGCCGATCGGTATCTGTATTTGGGCGTCATGGCATTGTCATTGGTAGTGGTCGGATTAGGCAGTGCCTTCAAGGGGATCTCATTTTCGTTCTTTAGCCGCGCTGCAATCTTGGCGTTCTTGGTTGGTGTCATGGTTTGGCAAACCAGAATCAATACCGGGAAGTGGCGGGACAGTGTGACACTGTTTCGATCCGCGGCAGATCGAGATCCGGACAACTGGTTTGTGGTGTTGGGCTTGGGGGCTGCCTTGTTGAATGTTGGGGAGGACGAATCCGCGCTCCATTATGTGTTGAAGGCTCGGGAATTGAACGCGAACAGTGATTTGAGTTCGTATCTCTTGGCGCTTTGCTACGTGTCGAGAGATGACTCGGTGAAGGCTTTGGAAGCGCTTGAAGAAATAGACGGAGAAAGCCTGAGTCGCTATCAGGAACTATCCGAGCAACTGAAGTTTCAGATTGCAGCGGAGGCAGGGCCGTCGACCCAGAGCGGACTCTGATCTGGAGCCTTCGCCTGCAATGATTTGGCGCTTGATCAACAATGACAGTAGTTAGGTGGGTCTTATGAATAAGCTCGAAAGCCGAGTTGAGAAGGTGGTGAAGGAGAGTTTTCCCACCGGTACGAAGTTTCTGGATGCGAATCGTGTTGTTTCCGAGTCTGGAAGGCGTGTGAAGGATCGTGATTCGTGGGCGGCAGAGTGGTTTGCTCGGCACCTAAGCCATGAGCAGAGACAGATTGTGATGATCGCCGAGGTTGGCCGGGAGATTCCAAGCGAATTGACAGCATTGTTGGAACAGTTTGCCACGGAATCGAGTGGGGATCGGCGCCTGGTATTGTGGCACCGACGTTCCTTCTCAGAAATGGTCTCGCAATTATTTTCCGTATTTAGACGGTCCCGATTCCGGCGGCGATCGTTTCTGGGCGGCGAAACTGACACAGAAGCGTCGATGGAGGGAATGGGATGGCGCTTTGCCAGTAGCCGAGCGGCTATTCCTCTGATTTTGGATGCGATTTGTCCGAGATCTCTGTGCGTTGACTTTAGCGCCTGGTTTCCAGCTTTATGCTTGAGCACGATTCATTACTTTGTCCCGAAGAATGTGAGCAAGGAGTATGACTGCACGATCATCATTCCCGCCCGGAATGAGGCAGGCAATGTTCGTGAAATATGGGAGCGCCTGCCCCGGTTCGGGCGTTCACAGGAAATCGTGTTTGTGGAGGGGCATTCTTCTGACCGAACTCGTGAGGAAATTGAGACTTTCCTTGCCGAGGATGGTGACCGGGCTGGAAAACTGGTCTTGCAGACCGGGAAGGGGAAATGGGATGCGGTTCAGATGGGGATCCGTGAGAGCTCGTGTGAGCTGGTGTTCATCCTGGATGCGGATCTTTCGGTTGATCCCGAGGCGCTGGGCGAGATTTACCATGAAGTCTGCGAGAAGGGTTGGGATTTTATCAACGGGACTCGATTTGTACATAGCATGGAAGCTGGGGCGATGCAGACGATAAACTACTTTGCCAACAAAGCGTTTGCGTGGTGGGTGAGTGTTGTTATGAGCGTTCGCGTCAGTGATAGCCTGTGTGGCACGAAGGTGTTTTTCCGAAAACATTTGGGCTATGTTTCGGAAGGCCTTGAGAGGATAGAAGAAGCGGATCCTTTTGGGGACTATAGCATGCTCTTTAGGCTGAGGGAAGTGGGGGGGCAGTTGATGGATTATCCCGTCCATTACCGGGCTCGGCGGTATGGCACTACCAATATCGCGCGCTGGCGTGACGGAGTCTCCCTGGCCAAGGTCGTCACCATCGCAATGTGCTCACTACGTTCTCGACGTGATCGCGTGGTCGGGACGGAGTGGAATGCGGCGACAAACTGATTTTTTTGGGAGTACTTGGTTTGAATGAAACGAATGGCTTGGACATGAACCCGGATTCTAAAATCTTTGTTGCAGGGCACCGTGGTCTCGTGGGAGCGGCCCTAATGCGTACACTGAGGGCAGGAGGATACCAAAACATTCTGATTGCCGCTCATAAAGATCTTGATCTCACGGAGCAGTCTGAGGTGGAAGATTACTTTCAGAAAAGCCGGCCGGATATTGTGATCGTTGCCGCCGGCCGGGTCGGTGGGATTTTGGCCAATCAAAGTGAGCCAGATGAGTTCATTATGGAGAACTGCGCGATCGCTCTCAATGTCATTCGCGCGGCCTATTCTATCGGTGTGCGAAAGCTTCTGTATCTGGGGAGTTCCTGCATCTACCCCCGTATGGCTGCGAATCCTATTGGAGAAGAAGCGCTCCTGACCGGACAGTTGGAAGAAACGAACCAATGGTATGCCATTGCCAAGATTGCTGGCATCAAGATGTGTCAGGCATTTCGGCGGCGGCATGGGTGCGATTACTTGACGGCGATGCCGACCAATCTGTTTGGTCCCGGGGATCGATATGATGCGGCTCGTTCGCATGTATTGCCGGCGTTGATCGCCAGATTTCACGCGGCGAAACAGGATGGGATTCCCAGCGTGACCTGTTGGGGGTCGGGTTCCCCTCGTCGTGAATTCCTGTATGTCGATGATCTGGCTCGGGCCTGTCTCCTTTTGCTTGAGAATGAGACTGTGGAAGATCTCTTCAACGTGGGATTCGGCAGTGACACAACCATCAAGGAGTTGGCCGAGATGGTAAAGCAGAAGGTCGGGTACGAGGGCGAAATCGATTGGGATGAAAGTAAACCGGATGGAACGCCCCAGAAGTTGCTGGATAGTTCTCGGATCCGAGCGCTTGGGTGGAGGCCGCAGGTAAGTCTGGGACAAGGGATTGAGCTGGCGTATCGCGATTTCCTGGAAAACAACCCTTTGGCGTGTGCTGAAAGAAATGGACGCTTGGCACTGGCGAGCTGTTAGTTGTGCGGTTCCGTGGTCGGTAGAGGAGAGTGTGGGGATCAAGGGTTACGAAACTTCGTCAAATCCTCCAAGCAAGATACTGAAGGATCTCACCTAGACCTAAAATAAGCGTGTAGCCCGGGCCAGATTGGGAACCGTCAAATCTCTGCTTCCTAGTGCTTCTAATATCCCGCTGAACAAGATTGTGACTTGGTTTCCGACTCCGGATTGGGCAATCCGATGCGAACTATACCGGTTTTGGTTGGATCCATCGGGTTCTTTCCCGCTCGGCGACACAGACCTCCCTGGCGATCCTTGGGGTCGCTTACTAAGAATCAAATGCCAGTACACTTTAGATTGGTTTGAGCTTCCGAAGCCGTTTCCATGTCGAGAACAGTTCTGGGTGCCAGGTATTGTAGCTCAGTAGTCGGAAGATGGTTTTTCTTTCCTGACGGATGATTTGGGCCGGCAGCAAGATGTCGCATTGAAGAACCGGCGGTATTCCATCCGTTGGATGTCCGCCCCGCGTTTCTTGTTCGGCACTAACTGTCCAACCCCTGCCTTGAGGCTCCACGCCAGAGACGCCATCACCATGTAGGCCCAGTTGCTGTTTAGATCTCTGACCGGCATCCGAAGCGCATTTACACCTCCCTTGAGTTGGACGATGAGGTTTTCTTGGTCGCCCCGTTCGTGATCGAACAGAACCACCTCGATCGTGCTCATGTCTCGACGGGTAGTGATATAAAAGAAGTAGCGTATCTCATCGTAGAGCAGGTCTTCCCCTTTCTCCACACTGATGTTCTTGCGGACGACGACCACGCGATAGTCCTGTTTGCACTTACCTGGACGATATTCAGATTCTAAACGCACATCATCCTTCGTTCGATGATCTAGTTTCTATCGTTTGGAATAACCCTTTTGTTCCTCCACGCCACGAGGGAATCTTTATCAGGGGGCTGCATTCTGGCTTTCACGGAGATTTTTTGATGTGTGCGCATCTGTTGGTTCCGCAAGTTGAGAATTCTCTTCGATTTGTTCTCGAATCTAATGGGGTAGATACTTCGATATTCCAGCCTGACGGCACCCAACCCGTAAAGGTCTTGGGAGGCTTGTTTTGAATGAAGGAACTAAAGCATATTCTCGGAGAGCAGATGTGTTTTGAGCTACGTAGCTGTCTTATCGAAAAATCTGGATTTAACTTTCGCAATCGTTTGGCCCGCGGCTTTGTCACCGAAGTGGACTGTAGCTAAAATGAACGTCGGCTGATCTGGTGGCTAGTTTTGCGGTTGTGCTTGATGCCCATTAACTCGTGGGAGCATTCCAATAAGGGAAAATCAGGCAGCACAGACGAGAAGGCTGAAAGTGAAAGCGATAAACGGTAGGAACTGGGGCAATCGGCAGTTTAGAGGTAGAAATTGCGTTGGAGTTAGCCGCGTGGCTTGGGGCGGCTGCCATCGCCTGTAAAGCGATTACAAAACGAGCAAACCCGGTCAATATTTCTTTCTATTACCAGCCTGTCTCTTATACACATCTGACGCTGCCGACGAGCGATCTAGTGTAGA
>CAJXVR010000078.1 GCA_913061285.1 uncultured Verrucomicrobiota bacterium
ACGAGATGTAGAGAGGTCTCGTGGGCTCGGAGATGTGTATAAGAGACAGGTCTCCTCCTGTGCCGCAGACGTCCAGAATCTCGCGCTGACGACAGGCCTCTGAAAGGGGGGGCTGAATGGATTTATCACGCAGAATCTTGGCAAAAGCGGCGATTTCTTCGATGGTCTCTCCTTTCTGGGCAAGGGCGCTCAAGAATTCGGCTTTCGGAGCGGGATCGATGTCAGCGGAGATCAGTTGTTCGATCACGGCCGCAATTTGGTCCGGAGCGAGATCGTGTGATTCTTTGAGCTGAGTAGTAAGCGACGCGAGCATGCGGGGAGCTTAGCCGAGGTGAGTCCTACCCTGGAAGTCCAAATCGATGATGAGCAACGTGACTACCAAAGTGCTATCAACACAGTCGAAGGCCGAGTTTGATCGGGCTGTCGAGGCTGCGGCCGCTTGTTTGCGGGAGGGAGAGGTCATTGGGATCCCCTCAGAAACGGTTTATGGCTTAGCCGGAAATGCGTTTTCAGCCGAGGCCGTGCAAACGATTTTTGCGGTCAAAGGGCGTCCGGCAACGAATCCCCTGATTGTTCATGTGGCCGATTGGGCCATGGTCGAGCAGTGTTCGCGGGTATGGGATGACGCGGCCGCTAAGCTTGCGAAGGCCTTCTGGCCCGGGCCCTTGACTCTTGTGGTTGAGAGATCGTCTCGTATTCCTCCTGAAGTGACGGCCGGAGGGGAAACAGTCGCCCTCCGCTGGCCCAGCCATCCCCTCATGCAGGCAGTGATCAAAGCAGCCGGATTTCCCTTGGCCGCACCCAGCGCGAATCGCTCAAATGCCTTGTCGCCCACTCAGGCCCAGCATGTCCTTGGTCAACTCGACGGGATGATCCCACTAGTGATCGATGGAGGGCACTCAGCGGTAGGCATTGAATCAACAGTGGTTGATCTGGTGAGCCGTCCAGCTCGAATTCTACGTCCAGGTATGGTTCAGCGGGAAGCGTTAGTGAAGGCCTGTGACTTTCTAAGTTGGGAAACGCCCGGATTGAATGAAGCGGGTCTAGGAGCAGAAGGGGTTCATCGGAGTCCTGGGCATATGAAACTTCACTATTCTCCTAAGGCGCGCTTACAGATTGCCTCCTGGTCTAATGAATCGGCATTGGTGGGAATCGTTAACCGCTCGAAAGTGCCGAAGGCGGCCGTCAGTGTGATTTCGTATGGCCGAATACCCGAAGGATCTGGATTCGCTCGAGTATCGGTTATTCCGGATGATGCTGAAGCCTATGCTCGTGCACTTTTCTCTGAATTGCATCTCTGTGACGAAAGCGGAAGTGCGTTGATCATTGTTGAGGCCCCACCGGAGTCATCGGATTGGGAAGGCGTCTGGGATCGGCTTCAGCGGGCTGCGACTGAGGATTGAATCGTTGAATAGCCTAGCGTCACCGGTCTTCCGGAGGGGACTTGCTTGCAGGACCGAAGACAGTGTGTTGTCATCGGGCTCAGGATTGAATAGTTCAGCGATTAACACGTCATGGTAGGAAGAGGGAATATGAGAATCGGTCTGACTAGTTTGTTTGTTCTACTGATGCTGGCATCACAGGTGCATGCCGCGTCTTCCCGAGTGCTGTTGGGTAGTGACGTCTTGGCCGCTCGCAAGTTTTCCTACCTCGAAGGCAAACGTGTCGGGTTGCTCACCAATCCCAGTGGAGTGAATCGGAACGGCGTTTCGATCGTGGATTTGCTGCATCGAGCCTCCAATGTCGATCTTGTCGCTTTATTTGGAGCCGAACATGGAGTCTATGGAACCATTGCTGCGGGGAAAGAATTTCCAGATTCGACGGATCGGAGAACCGGTCTCCCGATTTTCTCTCTCTATGGGCCCGGCCCTGTTCGGGAGCCGACGACGAAGATGCTCCAACACATTGATGTGATGGTCTATGACCTCCAAGACACCGGGGCTCGATCGTATACTTTCATTTCTACCATGGGCAAGGCGATGGCCGAGTGCGGTCGAGCAGGGGTCGATTTCATGGTCTTGGATCGACCGAATCCTCTCGGTGGCTTGCGGGTGGAAGGGCCGCATTACAATCCCAGGTTCCGTTCCCTCGTGGGTTACTGGCCCATTCCTTATGTCTATGGAATGACCAGTGGCGAGTTGGCGCGGATGATCAAGGGAGAGCGGATGAATGAGCATACCTGCCGCCTGATGGTCGTGCCGATGTCAGGTTGGCGTCGATCCATGGTCTGGAAAGATACCGGATTGAAGTGGGTGCCGACGTCTCCCAATGTGCCCTACGGGCGCTCTCCGATGTACCAAGTGGCGACGGGCATGCTGGGTGAAATTGGAGGGCTGGATATTGGTATTCATACGGCTCGCCCTTTTGAATATATTGCCGTTGACTGGCTTAAAGCGGCTGAAACGGCCGAATTCTTGAACAAGCGCCAGCTGCCGGGAATCCGATTTCATGCCTCAAAGATTGTCTCCCAGCGAAAGGGCTCGAAAGGGCGTCTCGTTCCATCACTAGAGATCATCTTTAAGGATCCTGCGCGTGCCCCTCTGAGCGTCCTTAATTTTCATCTCCTGGATGCGCTTAAGCAGGTGAGTGATCGTGATCTCTTTAAAGCTGCGCTGGATCGCGGAAAGGATTGGCGCATGTTTGACAAAGTCAACGGAACGGATGCCACTCGAAAAGATCTTCAAGTGGGACGTTCCATTGACAGTATTGCCAAGGGATGGGACCCCGAGGTACGTCGCTTTAAACAGAGGCGGGCCAAGTACTTGATTTACCCTTAATCCTCGGTGTTGATACCGACGGACTTTAAGAAGGGTTTGATCGAGCGAGGCCGTTGCAGGAATTTTGCGATGGATTCATTCACGTCTCGAGAATCACCGGGGGCATAGATTTCGTCCCGCAATCGTCGTCCAATTTCCGTATCGAAATAGCGTTTCGGAGATTCTTCAAACACCACAGCCATATCCGCTGCAATGGCATCTGCCCATGCGTAGCCGTAGTAGCCAGCGTCGTATCCGGTCAAGTGTCCAAAGCTAGCCACAAACGCGGTTCCTTCAGGTGAAGCCATGAAGACATCCGCAATGATGCGGTTAGATACTT
This sequence comes from uncultured Verrucomicrobiota bacterium, assembly GCA_913061285.1. GTDB lineage: Bacteria > Verrucomicrobiota > Verrucomicrobiia > Limisphaerales > AAA164-E04 > UBA2970. The sequence goes on from CAJXVR010000078.1 coordinate 3,097, forward strand.
CGAGAACATCGGGAACTTTCGTGGGATCAGAGACGGAATGCAGTTCTAGATCAAGGAGTCCGAAACTCAGCTGTCGTTTGTAAAATGTGCCTATGGTTGCGAGTCGGGCCTCCTTAAGTCGGGCGATGATATCCGCAGGAATCTTTTTCGTCTCATCGCGGTAATCCGCGGCAAAGGTGTCCAGGACGTCCTGATCCCATACCCAGTTTTCTAACATCTGTGAGGGGGCTTCCACGAAATCTCGGGGAACGCTGGTCCCTGAAAAACGCGAGTGATTTGCTTGCGTCAGGAGTGAGTGGAGTGCATGCCCGAATTCGTGAAAGAGTGTTTCCACTTCATTGTGGGAGAGAAGGGACGGCTTATCCTCTGCTGGGGTAGGGAAGTTGCATATCAGGGCGACGCAGGGGCGTTGATAGTCACCGTTGGGATGGCGTTTGCCGTCAATCAGTCCGAATTGGGCGAAGTGATTGAACTTCCCTTTGCGAGGAAACATATCAAGGTAGAAAGTGCCTAATGGCTCCGTGGTCTCGGCGTCGGAGACAAGATAGAGCTGAAGATCTTCAACCCACTTGTAAGGGGCCTCGAGAGGGCTGAAGACGAGTCCGAAGATATTCTCGTAGGTTTGGAACATCCCTCGAAGCGCTCCTTCGTAAGGGAAGAACGTGCGGAGTTGTTCGGTATCAACTTCGTAGCGTCGCTTCTTCAGTTGGTTGGCATAGTATCGCCAATCCCATACTTTGAGTGTGGCATCTGGATTCTTGGTTTCCTCAGCCTTGATGGCTCGGTAACTTTCGAGTTCAGCGTCAAATTTGGTGTTGAGACCTTCATTGAGCTCTTTGAGGAATTGAATTGCCGTGGCCCCATTCCCAGCCATCTTCGTCTCGGTCTTATAGTCTGCCCAGGATGCGTATCCGAGCTTGTTGCTGATCAAGGTTCGGAGTCGGAGGATCTCGTTAAGCAACGCAATGTTCTGGTCGGCCGCCAAGGTGTAGCGAGCCATTTTCATGCGCTTACGAGTGTCTTCAGAGATGGCGTTTTCCATGACGGTGACGAAATGCCAGGTCACGTTCGCTTCCAATTCGTACTTCCGTTCCTCGTTGATGAGGTCCTCTTGATCGAGAAAGTCTTTGGGCAATCCCTCGAGGTCTTCTCTCGTGAATTGAACTTTGGCTGTTGCTTTGGTGATGTTTGCGTCGAAATCGGTTGATACTCGTGAAAGGTCTTTTCGGAGTTGTTCCACTGCTTTCCGCTCTTCAGGAGCGAGTTCGAGTCCGGCGCGACGATAGTCTCTAAGGGTATCGTTGAAGAGGCGATCATCTTCGCCTTCGAGTTGTGGGTTGGTGTCAGCATAGGCGCGGATACTTCGGTAGACGTCCTCTCGGTAGTCAAGACCCACCGCCCAATCTTGGAATTCCTTGATAAGGTCGGTCGCTTGCTCCCGCATTGAGGCGTCTGGGCTGGTCTCTTTGATGAGGTAAATGCGGTTTGCTGCGAGATTGGCGGGATAGCAGAGATCGTCGAGTTCACGAATGGTGGATGCGAAGCTGAGCTCGGCTGCTGGGAGGGCCGCTAACCGATCGAGTCGTTGATTGGCCTCCTGAATCGCTTGCTCCATGGCGGCTTTCAGAGCCTCGGGCGTCGTTTCGAAGGCGGGAAGCTCAAGTCGTGATCCAGCCCGTTTGGCCCGGGCTTGAGCCTCCGAAAACGAAAGGGGCGTTGGATGTTGATTCGGTGTCTCAGAAGTCTGATTGTCAGGCATAGAATTTTGTTTCGCGCTCGCCAATAGGGCCGTCGCCGAGCAAACTAACGGGCACAGCTTGACAGGTTCAAGCAGGATTCTGTTTTCGATTGATTGATGGTGAAACACGATTGTTCTTACGAACGTCCCAATCGCGGTAAGATTTTACATGGCTCTGCTGGAAGTTAAGAATCTCTCTCTTGATCTCAAACAGGGTGACGTGAGTTATCGCTTGGTGGATGGTTTGAGTCTGGAGATTAATGAAGGTGAGGCCTTCTGTCTCATCGGTGAGAGTGGCTGTGGAAAGAGTGTGACGGCCTTGTCGTTGACGCGGCTCTTGCCCTGTCCACCCTTTAGCTATGGTGGTGGCGAGGTGACGATGGATGGTCAGGACGTGTTGCAATTGTCAGACGAACAGCTTCGGAAGGTCAGAGGGGCTAAGGTGAGTTATGTGTTTCAAGATCCCGTGGCCTATCTTAACCCGATTCATCGCGTGGGAACACAGATTCTTGAAATGTTGCAGTTGCATCAACCCGCCAAGGCCACTCCGGATCGCATTGTCGAATTGCTTGATCGGGTGGGGATTCCTTCGCCGGAAACTCGGATGAATGACTATCCGCATCAGATGTCCGGGGGGATGCTTCAACGGGTGATGATCGCCATGGCCTTGGCATCAGAGCCTCAACTCTTAGTCGCTGACGAACCGACGACCGCGCTCGACGTGACCATCCAGGCTCAGATTCTAGCGCTCTTGAGTCGTTTGCAGCAGGAATTGAATATGGCGGTCTTGTTAATCAGCCACAACCTCGGCTTGGTGGAGTCGTTTGCGGATCGTGTGGCGGTGATGTATGCCGGGCAGATTGTCGAAAGTGGCAAGACATGCGATGTGCTGGAGAATCCCAAGCATCCTTACACCGAAGCGCTTCTGCGGGCCATTCCTCGTTTGGGTGAAAAGGTGGATCGCTTATGTAGTATTCCTGGGCAGGTGCCAATGGCGGGCCATTTTCCTCTTGGTTGCCGCTTTCATCCTCGTTGTTCCTGCGTGCAAGCTGAATGCAAATCGGTCGAGCCCTCATTGGAATCCATCTCCGGCCAACGCAGCCTGCGATGTCCGGTCAGGCAAGCGTCATGAGTTTATTGGAAGTCAGAGATTTGGAGCTCCACTATCCGGTGAAATCTTCTGGGTGGCTTGGTGCGGCGCGGTCGGTTCAGGCCGTTCGAGGTGTGAGTTTTGACCTCGCGGCTGGAGAGACGCTGGGTGTCGTGGGTGAAAGTGGTTGTGGCAAGAGTTCGATCGCCAAGAGCTTGGTTTTATTGAACAAACCACAGCACGGTCGTATTCGGTTTCAGGGCAAGGATATTCTTCGCTTGAATCGGGCGGAACGTAAAGCGTATCGCCGGTCGGTTCAAATGGTGTTTCAAGATCCTTACGGTTCGTTGAATCCTAAACTCACCGTGGGCGCGAGCATAGCCGAGGGGATCGAGGTGCATGGCTTGTATGCCGACCGATCCGAAATTCGAAAGGCGGTCGTTGAGTTGCTGGATCGTGTGGGATTGCCGGAGGCGATGATTGATCGCTATCCCAGTGAGTTTAGTGGCGGGCAGCGACAGCGGATTGGAATTGCTCGGGCACTCGCCGTTCGGCCAGAACTGATCGTCTGTGATGAACCGGTGAGTGCCCTTGACGTTTCCGTTCAAGCGCAGATCGTCAATCTATTGCAAACCCTTCAGCAAGACTCGGGTTTGTCCTACTTATTTATCACGCACGACTTGGCGGTGGTGGAGCATCTCAGCCGCCGCATTATCGTGATGTATCTGGGGCGAATTGTGGAGGAGGGGCTGGCGCAAGACGTCGTTGGGCAACCAAAACATCCCTACACGAAAGCTCTGGTGGCTGCGGTTCCGGGCGGCTCCCACCGTGGTTCGCCCTCTGAGGGCGTGCTTCAAGGGGATGTTCCTTCGCCTCTTGATCCGCCCTCGGGTTGTGCATTTCATCAGCGATGCCCCCTCGCAGAGGATCGATGCCGAACGCTTGATCCCCTGCTCAAGGATGTTGAGGATAGCCGGCGGGTGGCTTGTCATCTTGTCGAGTAACCGGAATGGCTTGAAGGCTCCTGAAGTCCCGAAGGAATCGGCAGAGGCGTTGAATCGGGAAGAAACATATTTGAAACAATGAAGCGCCCTTAGGGTAGTGATTCCAAAGATCAATGATGATGACCTGCTCGCGATAGAGTGATTGAACGAAGGCTTGCGATCCATGAGACAATTAAATCCATTTACTGCTTACCCAGCCTGGAGCTTGATCCTGTTGGGGATCGGATTGGTCCCTTTGCTCCTGCCGCTGAAGCAGTTGAAGGTGCGTTCCGATGCGGACTCGCTGTTGGAAAGCAATCCAAGTCAAAAGGCAACCTTCGAGAAAGTGAGCTCTGTTTTTCAGGATCAAGTGTTGCTGATTGTGGATCTGGAATGTGTGGATATTTTTACGGAGGAAGGGGTTGCGGCCGTTGGTCGTGTCAGTGACTCCTTGATGACTGTCTCTGGTGTGCGTGACGTCAAGAGTCTGACGCATTCCTTTAAGCCGGTGCGAAAAGGCTTTTCTTTCGATATGGTGCCCTTGGTTGCCCGTGACATTTCGGATTCGACCGAATTGGATCGGCTCCGGCGTTATTGTCTCGAGAATCCCTTGATTCGAAACGTGTTGGTCTCGCCGGACAGTGCCCACACGACGCTTACCCTAACTTTGGATGCGACCTTCAAAACCTTGGAAGCCAAGCGATCTTTGAGAGCAGAATTGGATCGCGTTTTCAGTGAGTTCGAGTCTGAGGGACTGCGCTTTGAAGTGATCGGCCTTCCCTTGGTCGAGGAGGAGGTTTATTCGACCATCGTTGGAGATCTCGTTCGATTTGTGCCGCTGGTGTTGGCCTTCCTTGTCGTCACCTTAGGAATTGCTTTTCGGTCGCTTTGGCTGGTTGCTCTGATGCTTCTCAATCAGATCGTCGGTTTGGCTTTGATTGCGGGTGGTCTGCAATGGTTTGGCTACCCTTTCACCGTGTTTACCTTGCTGCTCTTTCCCTTGTGGGCTGGTATTCATTTGACCCTACTCGTCCATCTTGGCACGGCGTGCCAGCGCTTTTCGGCCCAGGGGATTCCTGATGTGCTTGGGGCCGCTGTCTTGCATATTCGCAAGTCCTGTGGCTTCGCGACCTTGACAACCCTTGCCGGATTGCTGTCGCTTGGCTTGGCAGAGCTTGCTCAGGTGCGGGAGGCTGGCTTCGTGGGGGCCTTTGGTGTGGCAGTCGTCTATCTGATGACGTTTGGTCCTGGCGTGGCCATGATGACGCTGTTCTATGAGCGACAACAATCCCTGCCTTCGGCGCGCCGTCAGTCAAGCGATGAAAGGGGTGCCTCCTACAAGGCTCTTTCCTGGGTGACCTTTCTAAATCGGAATCGTACGTACATTGGCATAGCCGCAGTGCTCATGGCCGGTCTGGCAGTAATCTATGCGCCACAAATTCGAACGGGGGTGCGACCGATCGAGTTCTTGCCCCTCGAGAGCGCGAGTCGATCGGCAGGGGAGCGTTTCAATGAAAGCTACGGTGGGTTCAATATCTTTCAACTCCGAGTCGATTCTGGAGTGACCAACGGCGTCAATCAGCTGCCTTTTCTGCGCTATCTGGAGGATGTTCAACGGTATGCCACATCGCTTAAAGGGGTTTCAGGGGCCTATTCCTATTCTCAGGTGCTGGCGATGATGAATCAGGTTTGGGATCAAGAGCGGCCCGGGAGCCTGAAGCTTCCCACTAATCCACTCCTATTGGGTACCTTTTCACTGGTTTTGAAGTCACAGAACTTTCCCTTCTTTGAGGCCTTGTGTGATGACGGCTATCGGACGGCCAATCTGGTCATTCGCTCACCTGACCAGCCTTCGGATGAATACTTGAAGACCATCAAACAGGTGGTCACTTATGCCGAATCGAAGAAACCCGAGGGGGTGCGGTTACGGGCGGATCAAGGCCTGCATACGATCCTTGAGGCGGATCAACAGCTTGTGAAGAGTCAGATGAGAAGTGCGGGATTGGCCCTGTTTGTGATTTTTGTTCTTTTGGCAGCCTTGTGGAGATCACTGGGCTTGGCGCTTCTAGCCGTCTTTCTTAACGCCATTCCTGTCGGGATGGTCTTGGTTGCGGCGGTGATCTTGGATGTGCCTCTGAATTCGGTCACAGTGATGATTGCCGCGATTGCTTTTGGGATATCAATCGACGACACGGTTCATTTTGTGACTCAGTTCTTGGAAAATCGCTCGCAAGGCCTAAGTGATAGGGACTCGATTGTGCAAGCCATTCAGATCAAAGCGAGGCCGATGATCTACTCCAGTTTGGTTCTCGGGGGGATTTTTGGCCTGCTACTGACGACCTCATTCCCTCCGGTGCAACATTTTGGCGGTCTGAGTGCCCTGGCCTTTGGTCTTGCCCTCATGGCCGTCTTTTTTCTTCTTCCAGCGGCTCTGGAGTGTTGGAAACAAAAGCCGAACCATCCGACCAATCCTGAATCGGTTTATTAAGCCGGGCTCTCTCTTGCCGTTCTTTAGTAAGACTTGTGCGGAGGAGGGGTGACGAAGCGCAAAACCAGCCGAAACATTCTCCGAAGCACAAATCTCTGGGTTTCTGGACGTTTTCTCACTGATTTCCTTGAAATTCCGTCCCTTTTGTCGGGCTCAAAACGGCCCAAAGCGGTGCTGTTAAGGATTTTAGGTGTGCCCTCAAACGCTCAGTTCCCAGGGCAACATTTTGCGGTAGTCTCCTTCTGAACCCTTATTCATAGGTCGCTGCAGGGTTGATTTACGGCGAATCGGACTTACCGATTTATCACGAGAACGAGTTCCGTGTGGTCTGCCGTGCCAAAAATTGCTGGTTGGTTCTTGGTCGCAATATTGGCACGCAACGGGATTTCTCAATTTGACTCGTGGTACCGTTCGCTTGAATCAACCCTGCTGTTTTTTGTCGATTCATTAAGAATTGGCTTGAAAAAGGGCGCGGTAGCAGTTTGTGATACCCGACCCGAACGTACTCAATGAGACAGGTTGTAACCATAGCATTCAATGCATTTATGGAGTTGCTCAGGCAACCCATCTTTCTGCTATTGATGACGGCTTCAGCAATATTTGCTGTCTTTCTCGCTAGTACACCGTATTTCGGATTTGGAGAGGATGACAAGCTAGTCAAGGATAGCGTGCTTGCTACGATGCTCTTAGCGGGGCTTTTTGCCTCGGTGATTAGCGCTTCATCGTCTCTTGCTCAGGAAATTCGCAGTGGAACCGCTCTGGCGGTGCTTTCTAAACCAGTCGGGCGAGTTCAGTTTCTCTTGGCCAAATATGTGGGCGTGGCCGCCGCTCTGGCAGTCCTGACTTATGTGAATTTGGTCAGTGCCTTGGTCGCAAGCCGAATGGCATTCACTGCTTACGGGGAAGTCGATAAGCGATCGCTCTTCATCTATCTAGGATCGATCTTAATTGCCTATGCAGCTGGCGGTTTTACCAATTATTTCTTGCGACGTTCGTTCGTCTCGGACGCAACCTTTTTTCTAGTGGTCATGACCACGCTTTCGTTCTTGTTAATCGCCAATTTGGAGCGGCAAGTTTCCATGTTTGAGGAGCATATTGCTGTTGATTGGCGCCTAGTTCCGGCGGCAATCTTGATCTTATTCGCCTTTTTCCTTTTGGCAGGAATCGCTTTGGCTTGTTCGACTCGGTTCGATCTGATTGCGACACTTTCGATCTGTTCTGGCCTGTTCTTAGTGGGGCTGATGTCAGATTACCTGTTTGGACGTCCTGCGGCCGATGGCGTTTGGTGGGCCTCAATGCTTTATACGATTGTTCCAAATTGGCAGTTGTTTTGGCTGGCGGACGCCCTGGAGAACGAAAAGACCATTCCTTGGTCTTACGTGGGTCATGCCTTTCTTTACGTTTTGATGTATCTTGGGGCGCTTTTGGCCTTAGGACTGGCCATGTTTGAAGACAGAGAATTGAGTTAGAAAACGGGATTTATGGAACGGAATATCCAACAAAACGGTTTCATCAATCTGGTGATCCTATTGATCGCCTGTGCAACGGCCGCGATCATGGCGGACTACGCCGGATCGGCGACTGCGATGGTAGGCGCAGTCTATCTGGGCCTCGGCTTCTTGGTCGCCGCGATCAGCTATTTCCAGATGCGTTTAGAGAGCCGCGAGGAGATCGAGCGCTTGGAGTACGACGAGATGATGCGCGAGCGAAAGGACGCTGCGCTCTTTGCCGATACGGGTGATGATACCTTTATTGCCAAGCGGGCGAGGGAGCAGTTTGAGCGCTTCTTTGTTCCTGGATTCACGATTCTCTTTTTCAGTGCCCAAGTGTCTGCGGTCTATTTCCTTTGGAAATGGTTGACCGAGGCTGGTTCTCCTGATCTCGGGAAGGCTGCGATCGCCATGATGTCGTTCTCGACCTTCTCATTAATTCTCTTTTTGCTCGGGAAATATTCTTCCGGCGTCGCTCGGATGGAACGGCAACGTCTCCTGAGACCAGGGGGAGCTTATTTGCTCTTGGGGTCTGTTATTTGCATGCTCGTCGTATTGGCCGAGGCGGGCGCATGGTTTGGCTTTGAGGGCATTGATCTTCAGGTCGGTCGTGTCTTGGTGGTCTTTCTTGGATTGGCCGCAGCAGAATCGTTGGTCAACCTGGTCCTAGAGATCTACCGCCCCCGAAGTAAGGGGAAAGAGGATCGCCCCCTCTATGAGAGTCGCTTGGTCGGATTACTCGGCCAACCCGCTGGCCTTGTCACCACTGCTGCACAGGCCTTGGATTATCAGTTCGGCTTTAAAGTCTCTGAGACCTGGTTTTACAAGTTTCTAGAAAAGGCGCTCGCCTGGTTGGTGCTGCTACAGATCGGAATTCTGATGTTGTCTACCACCTTCGTCATTCTTGAGCCTCACGAGCTCGGATTGTTAGAAAGAAATGGACGCCCTGTAGCAAGTCGAGGGGTCTTGGAACCTGGGCTTCACTTCAAGCTCCCTTGGCCGATCGACCAGGTCTATCGCTATCCTGCCAATGAGATTCAGAGTTTTCACGTTGGTTACAAGGTTGAGGATGATCGGAGTGAGGAACGAACGATCTTGTGGACGGTCAGTCACTACCAAGAAGAGGTGAATTTCTTGGTTGCTAGTAACGAACAAGAAACTGGTTTGAACGACGAACAGACGGTGCCGGTGAATTTTCTTACCGCAGCCATCCCGGTTCAATATCGGATCAATAATCTTGAAAACTGGGTGTATAACCACAGTAACCCGCGAGCGTTGATGGTTGAAATCGGGAATCGAGAGGTGGTCCGGTATCTGGTGAGTGTTGATATTCACGATATCATGTCAATCGGCCGTTTGGCGGCGGCAGAAGCCTTGAAGACAAGAATCCAAGCCATGGCCGATAAACTTGAGTTGGGTGTTGAAGTGCTTTTTGTTGGTCTCCAGGACATTCATCCTCCAGTGGGGGATAAGGAGATTCCCGTGGCCGCTGCGTTCGAAGAGGTGATAGGCGCGATTCAGGAGAAGGAGGCGACCATTCTAGCAGCCGAAGGCTATGCCGCTCGGATCGTGCCAGTAGCCAAAGCTGAGGCAAAAAAGACACTGAGTGATGCCGCTGCTATCGGGAAAGAGCGAGTGGAAGGGGCCAGGGCGGCAGCAGCGCAGTTTAAGCATCAGATGCGTGCCATGCAGTCGTCTCCGGATGTTTACCAGAGGAGAAAGTACTTCGAAGTACTGGGGACATCCCTCAACCAGATTCGAAAATACGTGATTGTTCCTGAACAGGTTGAGGAGACCTTTATCATGAATTTGGAAGATAAGATCGCTTACGATTTGCTGGATGCACGTCCTGAGGAGCGATAGTTCGAAACGACTTTAATTTAATACGAAAACGGAAACCATTTATGAACAAACATCCTGTTTCCCTCATCACGGGCGGCATTCTGCTCTTCATCTTCTTGGTGATATTGTTTGCCTTTCAGGTCAGGCAAACTGAAGTGGCGGTAGTGACCACTTTTGGACGGTACTCGGAATCTTCAACCAAGACGGACCCGGGCTTGTATGCTCGATTGCCTTGGCCGATTCAGAAGGTCTACAAATTTGATAATCGCGTTCAGAATTTTGAGCGCAAGTTCGAGCAGACCACGACCAGTGATGCTCGGAACCTCCTGATCACTGTCTATATCGGATGGAAGATCGTCGATCCTCAGGTATTCCTCCAACGTTTCGATGGAGACGTGACCAAGGCCAAACAAAATTTAGAGAATTTGGTTCGGGATTCAAAGAATGGTGTGATAGGGCAACATCCTTTCAGCGATCTCATTTCAACAGAGGCCGACAAGCTTAAGTTTGACGAGATTGAGGCGGAGATGTTGGCCTCCATCCAGCCAAAGGCGAAGGAAAACTACGGCATCGAGGTTCAAATGGTCGGGATCAAACAGCTTGGCTTGCCGGAAACGATCACCGGGAAAGTTTTTGAGCGGATGCGGGAAGAACGCCAGCGTTTGGTGCTTCGTTACCAAGGAGAAGGTGAAGCGAAATCCATTGATATTCGAGCTCAAGCCGATCTAGAGCGCCGAGAGATTCTTGCCGAGGCGAATGCGAAAGCGACGATTATGTTGGGTGAGGCTGAGGCGGAAGCGAATAAGTATTATCAAGAGTTTGAGAAATCTCCCGAGCTCGCCATCTTCTTGCTTCAGCTCAATTCCCTGACTGCAGCGACGGCGGAAAAAACGACCTTGATTCTCGATCCCAATACGAAACCGTTCAATTTGTTGCGAGGCTTGGATGCCTCTGACGATCGAGCCGATGCCGGTGGGCAAGGTGAAGATTCAAAGAATGAGTTGCTGGCCTCCACTGTTCGTCCTTTATTTGCCGAAATGGCTGCGAAGCTCGATGGGAGTCTTAAGGATCGCTTGACGCAGCTCGCGTCCACGGTAACGAATCAAACGGAGCAGAAGGATCTGGAACTGAATGACCTTGTTTCAGAGGCGGTAAAGCAGTTGAACGAACGCCTAGACCGTTTTGAGGGCGAAGGGGCTTCTCTGAGTTCGGATCTAGCTGAACATTCGTCCGCGTCATTGCCGGAAGAACTGAGTGTCCAAGAATAGATTGGCATTGCAAGGAGCAGACCGTCTATGAGTGATAACGATCAAACCAATTTGCCGGATCTTCCCGAGAAGCTTCCGAGTCGGCCCATCGAGGCAGACATTGATTCTATTCCCGCCGCGCCCATGGAGGATGCTGGCGCCGCTGCGCTGGCAGATGCGCTTTCGAGTAGCTTCAAGTTTGTCAAAGCGATGATGGTCGTTTTGGTGGCCGTTTTCCTGGGGTCAGGAATTTTTACGGTCAATCCGAATGAGGCCGCTGTTGTCCTTCGATTTGGACAGCCTGTCGGGTCTGGCCAAGATCAGATCCTCGGTCAGGGCCTTCATTGGTCCTTTCCTTACCCCATTGATGAGATCGTACGGATTCCCATCGGCGAAAGTCGAACGGTGACCGCTACAAATTGTTGGTACCGGGTTACACCTGAAATGGAGATCTCTGGAGGTTTACCGATGGAGTTGGCGAGTCTTCAACCGGGTGTGGATGGTTACGCACTTACCGCGGATGGGAATATTATACATGCTCGGGCGACCGCCAAGTACCGGATTTCAGATCCCCTTCGCTACAGTTTTAGCTTCCTCGATGTGACGAATCTGCTGGAGAACGCGCTTAACAACGCCGTGCTTCATACCGCTGCTCGATTTACTGCTGAGTCAGCCTTGTACCGAGATAAGATTGGGTTCCGAGAATCAGTCCGTCTGCGATTTCTGCAAACGATTCAACGAGCCAATTTAGGTGTCGAGCTCGAGCCTATCGAAGTTCAAACCTTTCCTCCAATGTTTGTTCGGGCAGCCTTCAATGAAGTGTTGGAAGCCGAACAGGTGCTTAGTCAAACTCGCAACAAAGCCGAAGGCGAAGCGATCGAAATCACTCGCCGAGCTGTTGGGGAAGGGCAAGCGATCATTAGTGATGGCATCACTCGAAGTAATATGCTCGTTCAAGCAGTCAGGGCAGATGCCAAGTTCTTCACGGAACAACTGACCCATTTCGAAAGAAATCCTCGACTTTTTAAAGAGCGCAAGCTCGTTGAGACCTTGTCGAAGGTATTGGCACGGGTCGACGATAAGTGGTTCCTTCCTGACTCCACCGGAAAGGCCCCTCAACAGTTGCGCTTGATGCTCAATCGTGAGCCGAAGGTTAGTACTGATCGAGATAAAGAGGAGTAGTAGGCACCGGCTACTGAATTGATCTCAGCAAGTTTGTTAGACGAAAAATCGCGATCCAAAATTCCGTTCTTGGTATGCAAGTCACATCTTTATTAAGCCAGAAAGACGGCAGTAAGCCACACTCTGATCACGATCATTCTCATGATGATCACAAGCATGATCACGGCAATGAAGATTGTCCAAGCTGCGGTCATGAGCATGAGCACACGCCCATCAAGTTGCATCAAACCTTGATCGGTCTGCTCTTCATCATCAATTCGTTCATCGTCACGTATTTTTTCGAAAACGGAAAAATCGTCGGTGACGTGAATGCGATGATTGGCGCGATCATTCTTGGATATCCCATTGTTTTCACCGCAATTAAGGACCTTCGCAAAGGCCGCTTGAGCACAAATGAATTGGTGGCGATCGCCGTGCTGGCTTCTTTTGCCAGTGGCAATTACCAAGAGTCCGGATTGGTTGCGTTTTTCATGTTGCTCGGTGAGATCATTGAAACGCGCACCGCTGAAGGTGCCCGGAATTCAATTGAATCCCTGATCAAACTCACGCCTACCAAGGCCCGCCGGGTGAACGGAAGCGACGAAGATGAGGTAGAAGTCGCCTCGCTCAAGGTTGGAGACATCATTCGAGTTCGGCCGGGTGACAACGTCGCTGCGGATGGTCTGATCGTGAGCGGACAGGGTTCGTTTAATCAGGCTAATATTACGGGTGAGTCCTTGCCGGTGGATAAGAAGTCGGGTGATGAAGTCTTTGCGGGAACTCAAAACCTCACCGGAGTGCTCGAGATCAAGGTCAGTCGAGCCGGTGAAGACACGACCCTCGGCCGGGTTCGCGATCTCATTTTGGCGGCAGAAAAAACCAAGCTGCCCATCATGCGAATCGTGGATCAGTACATGGGATTCTACACTCCATTGGTTCTCTTGATCGGAGCTCTCGTCTGGGCTTTCACTCAGGATTTAAGCCGAGTGATCACCGTTTTCATTATTGCCTGTCCCTGTGCTTTCATTCTTGCCACACCTACGGCGATGGTAGCGGCACTTTCTGCAGCAGCCCGTTTGGGTATTCTCATCAAGAACGTGGGCGATCTTGAGCTCTCCGCTAAGATTAATGCCTTTATCTTTGATAAGACCGGGACATTGACCACGGGGCAACTCGCCGTAAGTCGCTTGGCGCCTTTGGGTGAGATCAAGCCCGCTGAATTGCTCCATCTAGCCGCTTCTGCCGAAAAATACAGTAACCATCCAACAGCCAGAGCCTTAGCCGATCTTGCTGGCGAAGCCGGACTCGACTTAGCAGAGCCAGGGGATTTTGAGGAAACAGCAGGTCGCGGCATCAAAGCGAATGTCGGTGGGAGCAGTATTGTGATTGGCCGCGCCCAGTGGCTAAAAGACAATGGCATCAGCGATGGCTTTGAATCCAAGGTCGATCTTTCAGAGGCCGAAGGCTACAGCTTGTTGTATGTTGCTAAGAACGGCGAATTCGCTGGTTGGATCGGTCTCCAGGATCGAACCCGCTCTGAGGCAAAGGAATCTCTCGCGGATCTTACGGACGCTGGTGTCCGCCGTATCGCCATGGTTTCGGGTGACTTGAAGACTGTCGCGACTCGAGTGGCAGCGGAGATTGGTTGTGAGGAAGTGCTCGCAGAGTGTTTGCCGCAGAATAAGGTTGAGTTTGTCCGCAAGATGAAGGCGAAGGGTTACCGAGTGGCTGTCGTTGGTGACGGTGTGAATGATGCGCCGGCTCTCGCTGCGGGTGATCTTGGTATCGCCATGGGCGCTGCTGGTAGTGAGGTGGCCATTCACAGTGCGACCATCGCCTTGATGAATAACGATCTTCGTCGCTTGCCTTTCTTGGTAAGGCTCTCCCGTCAGACTCGTTCGGTTATTAATCAGAATTTCTTGTTCGGTATCGTCTTTGTGATCGGTGGTTTGATCATGGCGGCAATGAAGATCATCAATCCAGTGCTCGCGGCTGTCCTTCACGTCTTGGGCTCCCTCTTGGTCGTATTCAATAGCTTTAGATTGGTCCGTCAGGGTGAAGAGCTCGAACCTTTCGAGATTCCCAGCGAGAACAATGCTCCCGAGCCAGCTCAAGAGCTAAAACCGAAGTCAGCTTAATCCGCTAGACCAAACGCACGAACAGTCACTGAGCACAAAAGTAGCACGCTATGGTAACTTCAGTCGCCTCAGCCCAAGATCCCGCCGGAACCTCGAGTGAGGTCGCAGAGAACGTCATATCCGTCAAAGGACTGACGAAGGTCTTCAAAGACTTCTGGGGGCGATCAAAAGCCAAAGCGGTGAATAATGTCAATTTTGAGGTGCGCCGTGGCGAGGTCTTTGGATTGCTTGGTCCCAATGGATCCGGCAAATCTACGACAATCAAGATGTTGCTTGGCTTGCTGTATCCCACCAAAGGGCACATTGAGGTCTTTGGCCATTCCCCAAGACATGTGGCCACGAAATCGCGCATCGGCTATCTTCCTGAGGAATCGTATCTATACAAATACTTGGACTCTGAAGAGACCTTGGATTTCTTCGGGAATCTGTTCAATCTGAATAAGCTCGAACGCAAAAAACGAACGGAGCAGTTGATCGATATGGTGGGGCTTAAAAACGCCACCAGTCGCCAAGTCGGAGAATTCTCTAAAGGAATGCAGCGACGAATTGGCCTGGCACAGGCGCTGATCAATGATCCTGATTTGGTCATTCTTGATGAACCAACTTCGGGTTTGGATCCCATCGGCTGCCGCGAGATCAAGGACTTGATCAAGGAACTGGCCAAACGAGGGAAAACGGTGATTCTAAGTAGCCATCTGCTTTCTGATGTTGAGGATGTTTGTGATCGGGTCGTGATCTATTATGGTGGCCGAGTTCAAGCCTTAGGGACGCTTAAAGAGTTGCTGATGACGCCTGATGTGACGCGAATTACCAGTCCTGTTCTTCCTCGTGAGACCATGGAGAAGGTGTTGGAGATTATTCGTAAGGATGTGGATGAAGCCAAGATCTCCATCGATAACCCTACTCAAAATTTAGAGAGCTATTTCCTCGGAGTTGTCGAGAAAGCGCGTCAAAGCGAGGCCGCTACTTCTGGAGCAGATTCTGGAAATCGAGTCGCCGCATACCTCGCGGCGGATGCTGAAAAGGACGTGTCTCCAGACAAGGTGTTGGATCGATTAACTAAGACGGGTTCTGAAACCAAAACCACGCCAAGTGTAATCCCTAACGTCGCTCCGGCGCCGAAAGTAGATGAAGCAAAACTAGCGGGCCTCTCCCAGCCGGAGGATACCAAAGCGCCCAAGGTGGAAGTGGCACCTAAGCCTGTCGCAGATCTCGACAAAGCGAACGACAAACTTTCTTCACTCTTAGATTCTTCTAAGACTGAGTCTGACGACCAGAAGTAAGATAGAACGATGCAGGCACTACTAGCCATCGCCTTACTCACGCTCAAGGCCGCAATACGGTTTCGTTTACTGATCGTGCTTGGGGTACTCTTGCTGATGACGGTGATCGGCTTGCCCTTGATCATTAAGGACGATGGAACGGCCCAGGGCTTTACCCAGATTCTTCTGACCTACACGCTTAGCTTCATCACCGCCTTGCTCGGCCTGGCAACAATGTGGATTGCTTGTGGGACGCTGGCTCGTGATATCGAAGAATATCAAATCCAAATGATCACTGTAAAACCTGTCGCCCGTTGGCAGATTTGGTTTGGGAAATGGATTGGAATCATGGTCCTCAATGGGGTCCTCTTGAGCTTCTCAGGTGCTGCGGTCTATTTTCTGATGATAAAGCGCTCTCAGAGCCTCCCGGAGGCGCAGCAAGTTATCCTCAAGGATGAGATTTTTGTCGCCCGTGGGTCAGCGATGGAGGATGTGGAGGACATTGAGCCCATCGTTTCCCAAATGATGGTGGAACGTCTCGAAGAGAATCCAGAGCTTGCCAAGATGGATCAAACCGTTGTCCGTGATCAAATGCGACAGCAGGTTCTTGCGATGCAACAAGTCGTCCAGCCAGGCTATCGTCGTCGTTGGCAGATTCAAGTGGCGGATCCAGAGGAAATCAGGGATTTACCGCTTTATCTGCGAATCAAGTTTTTTACCGCGAGTGCTTATGACACAAATACTTACCTTGCCTACTGGGATATCGGGCCTCCAGAGGGTGCTCAAAGGGTCCGTATAGAAAACAGCATCTCACCCGAAGCGCCAATTCAGTTCGAAATCGAGCCGAACTTAGTTGATTCTGATGGGGTACTGACGATTGATTTTGAAAACTGGAACGAAAAGGCGCTCTTGTTCCCTCGAGGTGAAGGCGTCGAGGTGCTCTATTGGAAGGGTGAGTTTGCACCCAACTTTGCTCGGGGTATGATTCTGATCTATTGCTGGCTAGGGTTTCTCTGTGCGCTTGGTTTGATGGCAGCTAGCTTTCTTTCCTTCCCGATCGCTGCGTTCTTTACCTTGGCGATGCTTTTCATTGGCTTTTCGAATGGGACCTTGTCTCAGATCATTTATGAAGGAGGCATCAGCGGTGTGGATTCCAATACAGGACGAACCGCGGCACCGGCCTTGATTGATCAATTCGCTGTGGCCGCAGCTCAAGGCCTTTTGAGTACCATCAATATGGTACGCGATTTCTCGCCGATTGATAATCTCAGCACCGGGCGCATGATTACCTGGGGACAAGTCGGACGAGGCATCTTTCAGATCGTGATAGTGATGGGAGGATCAATGGGATTGATCGGTGTCATCATCTTGTCGCGGCGAGAATTGGCGAACGCAAAGAGTTTCTAATGGAACAATTACGATCCAAAATCTTCAAGCCCGTGATGGCTGTTCTGATCGTGATCTTTCTCGTTGGTGTGTCCTTCGTGCAACGGTCTCTGAATGGTGCCCGAGCGGATATGGGCTTGACCCGTTTGGAACCGCTCGAGAATGCCCCTCCGATCCTGGCCTTTACGACGGTTGCCTTAGGGGGCTTTCGTGGACTGATCGCTAATCTTCTCTGGATTCGTGCCGGCCAACTGCAAGACGATGGAAAGTACTTCGAAATGGTGCAGTTGGCGGATTGGATTACCAAACTTCAACCGCACTTTGTCACCGTTTGGGTTCATCAGGCCTGGAACCTGTCCTACAATATTTCCGTGAAATTTCCAGACCATGCCGATCGCTGGCAATGGGTTCAGCGAGGGATCGAATTGCTGCGTGATCAGGGCATTCCCTGGAATCCTCAAGAAACAATGATGTACCGGGAGTTAGCCTGGCACTTCCAGCACAAGATGGGCGCCAATATGGACGATGCCCACATGCTCTACAAAAACGAATGGGCCAAGGAAATGGATGCCCTCTTCGACGGTTCGGTGCCAGATTTCGAGACTTTCAACAATCCTCAAACGCCAGAAGATAAAGAGAAAGCGCGCGCTCTACTCGAGGATTACAAAATGGAGATCCGCTATATCCAAGCGGTCGAAGAGGAATACGGCCCCTTGGAATGGCGCTTACCTGAGACTCATTCGATCTATTGGGCCTATGTGGGCTTGGAAAAATCCATTCGGAAAAAAGAGTACATCAATCTGCGCCGCGTGATCTTTCAAGCCATGCAGCTGGCCTTTCATCGGGGACGACTCGTTGAGTTTCCCGTGGCCAAGCAACGGGAAACCGATGGCTATGTCATGGCCTATGAATTCGGTCCGAACGTCAAAATCACCGAGCGTGTCAACACGGTCTATGAAGAAATGATGGATGAAGAAGAGGCCCAACGGGATCACATCTCCACGGGGCACAAAAACTTTCTACGCACCGCCATCTATTTTCTCTACACCCACAATTCACTCGACGAAGCGAAGCGATGGTATGACTACGTTCGCGAGCTCTATCCGGGAAGCATTCCAGATGAAGTCAGTCTGGAAGAATATGCCTTTCTCCGCTTGGAGGAAGAGTTCGGAAGTACTTCCCAGGATCGCTTGAAGGCCATGCTCTTGGGAATTTTGGGACAGTCATTCTACTATCTGGCGATCGATGACGATGAGCGCGCCATGGGAATGGATCTTCTCTCAAGGAAAATGTGGGATCGCTTTCACAACGAAATCGGAGACGGCCAAGATGTGAGAGTAGGAATACCGCCAATTCGTGAACTCAAGCGAGAGGTACTCTTGCGAATGCTCGATCCCAACGATGGGCTTACTCCCATTCTAGCCGACCAACTTCGAACCCGATTGGGACCTGCTCTCTATGAGCTCATTCCTTCTGAAGGAGGCGAGGCCGTTGTACCGGACGCCGCCGAAGGGACTGGAACTGCGGTTCCAGGCGAGGAAGGACCAGTCGAAGGGCCCCCTGCCCAAGAGTAGGCCGGACCGCTGCTATCAGGCCCAACTCAAAGATAGCAAGACGACATTTCTCAATCTCAATTCTTTTTTGAGATGAAACACGGGTGCGGCTCACTGTCTTCCGGAAAATAATCCGTTGAATCGTATGATCCGTGGTTTAAAGACTGTGAAACAACATCCCCTCCTCAGAGGCGTATGGGAACTGAGATACTCCCATGATACGCCCTACTCGAAGTTGGCGGTTGGCTTATGATGGGACGCTTGTTCACGGCTTTGGACTGAAAAGTCAGTCGATCAAAGCGTCGGCCTTTAATCCTGTCTCAAAGCCCCGCATTTGCCCCTGAAAGCAGAAATAGGGTAACGTAGTGAGAGCTCTACGCGGCCGAGCTTTGCCTGCAGATTTGCGCCTGGAAATGCCTCATTTCAGGAAAAGTGCCTCGCGACTTCTTTAGGGAAAATCTTGATAGCCGCGATATCTTCGGCGCTCTAGTAGAGCGCTTGTAGAGCGCTTGTAGCGTCGTGGTTGTGGAAAAAGGGGATCCCATGTTTCGTGAGAAGTAAACCGATATACCTTTTTAAGCGGGAGTAACAGTTTGATATAGAATAAGATACAGAGTTTCAATTCTTGGATCCGGATGTCCTCGTGTTGCTTAGCGCTTTGTCTGGCATACATTCTGCGCTAGGCCGGATACGTATGAATTGTGATCTGGCCTCATCGAGAGCTTCGTCGGTAACTCACGAGTGCGACCTATTCATCAACCGCGACCAACGAGTGCTCTATTCCTTGTGTGGAGGCCCTTCAGCTGACGCTAGGGAGGGGCTATGCTACGGTCCTCATCGATGGATCCCCTCTGTATTGGCTTGGGTGTGCGTGGGGGCTGGCTTGCTCTTCAGTGAGAAGCAGTGTCACGCCGCGAATCCGGGAGGTGTGAGTGGTCAACTGACCGTGTGGTTGAAAGCTGATGCCGGAACGTCAACCAGCACGGATGGAACTGCTTTGGGCACGTGGATGGATCAGAGTGCTCAGGGAAACCACGCGACCGAGACGACGGCCGTCAATCAACCCCTTTTCAAGAATAACTCGGTCGATAATATTAACTTTAGCCCCACCGTTGATTTCGACGGGGTCAATGATCGCTTGGAGGTTCCTCTGGATAGCTTAGAGGGGAGTTTTGCCTATTCGTTTTTTGCCGTTGGCGTAAGAGAGGATGGTTCTGTGAATCCCGTTCTGGGTTCGATACTATCCGATAGCTCCTTTTTCATTGGCTACCCGGAACCTTTTGATTTTGCCTTTCGAGTAACCCCTGATGCCGATGAAGATCCATCAACGTCTTCCGCCTTCCTTTATGATGCTCCTGCTCTGACACCCTTCATGTTGGGCGGCGTATTTCAGGATTTGTTTGAGGAGCGAAATGGCCAAAGAACTCAGGATATCAACTCCAGAAATGATTCGTTTCCGCTCGGTGGTGCGCCCCACACGATTGGACGTCTGGGCTCGGCGTTTTTCAATGGGCGCTTGAGTGAGATCATCGTCTACCAAAAGAATCTCAGTGTCGGTGAACAAGCACAGGTGAAATCCTATCTGGCGATCAAGTACGGGATTTCATTGGGGCAGAATGTGTCCCAAGACTATGTGAGTTCTTCAGGAGCCGTGATTTGGGATGCCTCGAGTTCAGGCGCCTCAAGCTACAATCAAGCAATCACAGCGATCGGTCAGGATGATGGATCTGATCTCAATCAGACCCAGTCTCAAAGCACGAATCACCAAAGTATTGTCACCGTCGCGGAGAATGGAGGGGGCATGACCGATGGAGAGTTTTTGTTCTGGAGTCATGATGGAGGGCAGAGCTCATTTGCAGGGACGGAAACGCCCCAAGGCATTGGTAGTCGACTACAGCGTGAATGGTTAGTGCAAGAAGTGGGAGAGGTTGGGACGGTGGATATGAGCTTTGACCTGACGGGCCTAAGCCTTCCGATGGGGATCGATGAGGCAGGCGAGTTCTATTTGCTCAGCGATGGCGATGGGGACTTCAGTAGTGGCTCCCGGTCATTGTCAGGGTCGAGTTGGGATGGAACGGTGATCACATTTAGCGGAGTGGGAGAGAGTATCTTGAACGATGGTACCTACTTCACACTCGGGGTAACGAGCTTGACTGGACCAGCGGGACTAGTGTCAGGAATCGAACTCTGGTTGAAAGCAGACGCCGGGACGACGCCGTCGACGGATGGGGCAGTGTTGACGAGCTGGGCCGATCAGTCAGGTCGAGCAAATGACGCCTCAGAAGGGGTGAACGGACCAGTATACAACGATAACTCGAGTGATAATATCAACTTCAACCCGAGTATAAGATTTGATGGGAGTGACGATCAGCTGCAGATGTCATTGGAAGCCTTGGAAGGGAATACGGACTACAGCATCTTTGCCGTGGGCGTACGAGAGGATGGTCTAGTCAATGCCCCTCTAGGAACAGATTTAGCAAAGGAATCGTTCTTCATGGGTTACAACGGAGTCTCTGACTTCGCCTTCCGTGCACTGGAGGGCGGCAGTACGATCAATTACACCGCGTCCGGCACACCCTTTGACATCGGGAGCCTGACACCGTTTCTGTTGAGTGGCATTAATAGTGAGGGAGTCGAGGAGCGAAACGGTCAAAGGACGGTCAACATGACAAATAGCAATGGAGCCTTTCCCAATGCGGGGAGCTATTATGTGGGACGAACAGAGAATGACTATTTCAATGGTCGCCTGAGTGAAGTGATCGCCTACCGCCGAAGCTTGGGAGCGAGTGAGGAGCAAAAACTGAAATCGTATTTGGCAATCAAATATGGGCTCTCGCTAAGCCAAGGTGTCACGCAAAACTATGTGTCGTCTAGCGGCGTCACGATCTGGGATGCAGCGAGTGTGGGCCCAATCTACAACCATGACATCACGGCGATCGGTCAGGACGATGGCTTCCCGCTGGATCAAACGAGATCCAAGAGCTCTCATTCTGAAAGTATCGTGACGATTGCGGAGAACGGCGGAGGGATGACTGCCGGAGAGTTTCTGTTCTGGAGCCACAATGGAGGAACCAAAAGCTTTGTAGCGACCGAATTACCGCCAGGCATCGACCAGCGTTTGGAACGGGAATGGCTAGTCCAAGAGACGGGTGACGTTGGGTCGGTCAATATCAGTTTCGACCTAAGCGGAATCACCCTGCCTAGTGGGGTTGAACGAGCGGGAGAGTATTTTCTGCTACATGACGACGATGGGGATTTTGCGGTCGGGGCACAGATAATTGTGGCGAGCTCATTGGACGGAAACGTGGTGACCTTTGCTGAAAGCACCTTATCTTTCTCAAACAATGGTAGATATTTCACCTTGGGGCTTACCGATCTAGAAGGGCCGGCGAGAGCAGTGACTGGAATCGAACTCTGGTTGAAAGCAGATGCCGGCATATCGACGACTGTCGATGGGGTTCCTATAAATACCTGGATGGATCAAAGTGGTCGAAACGTCAATGCTGGAGGGAGCACTAATTCACCTGTGTACCGGAACAACGCTACGGACAATATTAATTTTAATCCCACACTTGAATTTGACGGAATTGATGACCATTTGAATATTTCCCTCGATCATCTGGAAGGTCGAAAGCTTAGTATCATTGCAGTTGGCGTTCGAGGGGATTCAGAGGTGAATCCGATCATCGGATCGGATTTGCCCGATACTGAATTCTTTTTTGGCTATAATAATCAGGATGAAGTTGTTAGCACTGCGACGGACTCCTGGGTTATACCATCGGGGATGGCATTTGACGCCTCAGCTGAGACTCCATTTCGAATTACCACTACTGGGTCCTTTATCAGCGAATTCGTAGGCGATGAATTCGCCTTTGGATTAAATCTAACCGGGGATTTGCCCGATGCTTCGAGCTACTATTTGGGGCGTGAGAATGATAACTATTTCTCCGGTCGGCTGAGTGAGTTGATCGTCTATCATAATCCGATCGAAGATCACAACGGGGTGTTACGAAACGACATCGCCACATATTTGGCGATAAAATATGGCGGTGGCAAAGGGGGGCGTTACAAGGATTCTACAGGAGCTACCATTTGGGACGACGACCTAGTCTTTTCGTACAATAGGCAGGTCACTGCTATCGGCCAAGACGATGGATTTCCTCTTGATCAAACGAGGTCCAGGCATAGCAGTCCCGGCAGCACCATTACAATCGCGGAGGCGGGCGGAGGGATGGAGAGTGG
>CAJXVR010000079.1 GCA_913061285.1 uncultured Verrucomicrobiota bacterium
TAGATCGCTCGTCGGCAGCGTCAGATGTGTATAAGAGACAGATCTTATTCGCAACCTGCGTGAGCTTCAACCCACTGCAAAAGCGTTTTCCCTGATCACACTGCTTCGCGGACTCGATATCCCAGAGCTCTGTTCTCCCGAACTCACCGGAAACTGGGAATACGAACTCAACCAGATCGAACAAGGCAAGCTTCAGAGAGACGAGTTCATGTCGAAGATCCGCGGCATGACTCAGTCCATGGTCGAAAAGGCCAAGAGCTACGAGAGCGACACAGTCCCTGGCGACTTTGATATTTTGAAAACTCCGTGCCCTAAATGTGGTAAAGGAACGATCAAAGAGACCTACAAGACCTATCAATGTGATGCCTGCGATTTCTCTCTCTGGAAGATTGTCTCTGGCCGCCAATTTGAACCATTCGAGATTGAAGAACTCCTTACCAACCGTACCCTCGGCCCCCTTCAGGGTTTCCGTAGCAAACAGGGCTGGCCTTTCGCCGCTATCATCAATCTAACTGACGAGTTCAAAGCAGAGTTTGATTTTGGAAAAAAAGACGAGGACGAAACGGAAGAAGAGGTCGATTTCTCCGGCAAAGAAGCATTGGGCGCCTGTCCCAAATGCCAAGCCAACGTCTACGACAGCGGCATGAATTATATTTGTGAAAAATCTGTCGGAGCAGGCAAATCATGCGATTTCCGGACAGGTAAAATCATTCTCCAACGTGAGATTGAACCCACTCAAGTAAAGAAGCTTCTCTCGGAGGGGAAAACCGATCTGATCGACCGCTTTGTTTCCAAGAAGACTGGACGTGCTTTCAAGGCCTTCCTGGTCCTTGGAAAAGAGAAAAAAGTTGGCTTTGAGTTTGAACCACGAACCAGCAAGAAGAAGTCAGCGAAGAAAAAGTCAGCGGGAGCGCCTGCTCCTAAAATCGATTTCTCAGGAATGGATAGCATCGGGAAATGCCCTCGTTGCGGTGGCGGTGTCTTCGATACCGAATCCGACTACATTTGCGAGAATTCTCAAAAGGATGAAAAGCCCTGTAAATTCAAGTCAGGCAAGATCATCCTCCAGCAACCGGTCGATCGAGAGCAAATGATCAAGCTGCTCACCAATCGGAAGACGGACATGCTCGACAAATTTGTTTCTCGCAGGGGATTTCCATTCACCGCCGCCCTCATCCTGGAAGAATCCGGAAAAGTCGGCTTTGAGTTCGCCCCGAGAGAGAACGAGTAGATTGATGCCATCACCTTCTCATCGAGAGGCTTCGTCTCGGGGTAGCGGCTTTTGCTAGACTAAAGCCACGCCCCCAATCGCTCATTCAGTTTGAGACAATGGACACGGCAACCTCAGAACCCTGCTGGCCCAACCGTTTTCTCGAGCACCTCGATACTGACCGGAACGCCTCGCCACACACGCAGCGAAACTATCGACAAGCCCTCAAGGAATTCGTCGAGTGGCACCAAGCTGAAGAAGCGTGTGCGCCCCATTGGCCCGCTCTCAAACGGGGCCACTTCAGAGCCTTCCTTCGGCACCTAAGCCGCCGGGATCTCAGCCGTTCGGCAATCCAACTCCGCTTTTCTGCCCTTCGAACCTTTTTTAAGTATCTGGTGCGAATGGGCGTGCTCGACGAGATGCCAATCAAACAGCTCTCAATCCCAAAAGCAAAAAAGCATCTTCCCAAGTTTCTCACGCTGGATCAAATGGCACGACTGCTTGAAGCACCCAGCGTCGCGCTCAAGACCTTAGCCGAAGATTCCGATGCGCTTCCTGATCCGGCGCCATTCATCCGAGATGCCGCGATTCTGGAAACTATCTACTCGTGCGGCCTACGAATCAGCGAACTTTGCGGAATCACCGTTGATGATATCCGTTGGGAGGAACAAATCATTCGGGTAATGGGGAAAGGACGCAAGGAGCGAAACCTTCCCGTTGGCGCACCGGCGCTGGAATCAATTCGGTATTATTGGAAAATCGCCGAGCATCAAGAGCTCCCTGATTCTCCGGTATTCATGGCCAACCACGCAAAGGGCACCCCCATGTATCCACGGCTCATCCAACTTCGCCTTAAGAAGTATCTCGAACAGACTGGCCTCGACCCAGCGATCACACCTCACAAACTTCGCCACAGTTTCGCCACCCACTTGCTAGATGCAGGAGCGGATCTCCGGAGCGTGCAGGAGCTACTCGGACACGCGCACCTTGTCACCACTCAGGTCTACACTCACCTCTCAACCGAGCGTATGCAAAAGGCCTATCAAAGCGCGCATCCACGCGCCTAAGTTCTTTCGGTCGGGGCTCCCTCTTTTTCTGGAATAGGCAAAACTATCCTTTTGCGTGTTCCTTCCACCTGATAGCGTTCCCCCTTCAGTTTATGAAGTGGCTTCTTTCCCTTTTAATCGTTCTTCTCAACCTCAGTTTGACGATTGACCTTGTTCAGGCTGCCGAGACGGAGAACCAACCGAATCATTCCGGAATTCCGTCGCCACGGCTCGATACGTTTCGGGCAGCAATTGAGCCAGCGTTTCGGAAGGCCTGTGTCCCGTGTCACGGCCCAGAGAAGCAAAAAGGGTCCTTTCGAATCGATACCTTAGACCCGGACCTTTACACCGGCGAGGATGTCAGCTGGTGGCTGGAGGTATTTGACGTCATAAGCACGGGAGAAATGCCACCAGAAGAGACCGAAATTGAGCTCATAGATTCAGATCGAAGCTCGATCGTCAATTGGCTCTCCTCTGAACTCCAGGCAGCCTCCCAAGCCCGCCGTAGCGAACAAGGCCATTCTTCCTTCCGACGAATGACTCGCTACGAATACAACTATGCCTTGCAAGACCTGCTTGAACTCCCCAACGAGTTTGCGGGAGATCTGCCTCCCGAAACCAGTTCTGAAGATGGTTTCAAGAACAGCTCCGAAATGTTGCAAATGTCACTCAGCCAATTCGAACAATACCGCGAACTCGCACGAAAAGCTCTGAACACAGCAACCGTTCAGGGCCCCCGCCCCCAGCCTATCTATTATGGCATCTCCATGCGCGCGGCAGCCGAAAAAACCGACGCCAAGTACGCAGCGGACTTCAAGAAGCGGCAAGAGAGAACAAAAAAGACTCCCGAAGAACTCGCCAAAGAACAAGAGCGGGAGATACGTAGACGGGCCGTCAATCGTGGCGATGCTCATTACAGGAACCTAGAAACCGGACAAACAACGAAAGCAAGGTGGTCCTACGCTGGCATTAAGAACAAATGGCATCCAAGCAAACAAAAACCAGCAATCCCATCGCTCTCTCCAGACGTTGCGATTATTCCACAGAATCAGAGAATCATTTTCGATCTCGGTGACCGCCTCCCGGATACAGGCAATCTCCGCGTTCGAATTCGCGCTTCTCGACGTTCTGTTTCAGAAAAAAACATTCCTACTCTCCGATTATTTTTCGGGCATCAAGCGAGCAATAACTCCGCGGCGGCGGAAAAGGTCAAGGGTGCAGACATTGAAATCTCCGCCTCTCCCGACGAACCACAGTTTTACCAGTGGGATATTCAGTTGAGCGAAGTGATACGCAATCCCTTTCGAGGGATTCAAAAACTAGGACAAGTACCAAATCCAGCTGAATACGTCATGCTCCGAAACATCTCAGCCACATCCGTGGATGTTCAGATGGACTATCTTGAGATCACAAGCCCGACTCACGAAGAATGGCCACCAAAGTCCCACACGAAGATTTTCGTCACGAGCCAGCAGCCGGCGAACGAGTCCGGATACGCCCGAGAAATTCTGTCGCACTTTATGGAACGGGCTTGGCGCCGTCCCATCACGCTACAGGAGCTAGAACAGAAAATGAACCTTTTCGGGGCACTTCGCTCCGTCTGCCACGATTTCCACGAGACCATCGTGGAAGTCCTGAGCACGATCCTTGCATCTCCACAATTCCTCTATCTCGTCCAATCGGACGCACCTGACAACCAGTATCTAACGAATCTTGAACTCGCGACCCGGCTCTCGTTCTTCCTCTGGTGTAGCACGCCTGACAATGAACTTCTCACCCTAGCCCGCTTGGGACAACTCAGCGATCCAGCCGTCCTAAGCGCTCAGACAAAACGCATGCTCTCGAATCCCAAATCCATGCGTTTTTCCCAGCATTTCGTTCGCCAATGGTTAGGGCTCCAACTGCTCGATTATTTCCAGGCGGACGAAGAGACCTTTCGAGGCTTCGACCCACTACTGAAAGAATCAATGGCCAAAGAACCGATCGCCTTCTTTCAAGAAGTTCTCAATCAAAACAAAAGTGTGATGAGTTTTATTCATGCAGATTTTGCAATGCTGAATGACCGACTTGCCCGGCACTATGACCTTCCTGCCGTCTCTGGAAGTCAATTTCGAAAGGTCGCGCTGAAACCCAGTTTCGATCGTGGAGGCCTCCTCACCCAAGCCGGATTGCTGGCGATGAACTCCGATGGAAAAGATTCCCACCCACTCAAACGAGGGATCTGGCTCCTCGAAAGAATCCTCAACGATCCCCCGCCGTCGCCGCCACCAGCCGTACCGGAAATCGATCTCACCGACCCCGATATTCTTAAACTAACGCAAAAAGAACGGATGGAAGATCACCGCAACGATCCCGCCTGCATTTCTTGTCACGCCAAGATCGATCCTTGGGGGATCGCCTTTGAGAATTACAACGCTCTCGGCGAGTGGCGAGACGAAATCAATCAGCACCCTGTCGACGCAACAAGCACGCTTTACAATCAACAGGAACTTCGCGGCATTGATGGATTGAAGCGTTACCTACTTGAAAACCGGCAAGATCAGTTTGCGAGGGCCATGGTTTACAAAATGAGTTCCTACGCCCTAGGTCGCCCGTTGGGATTCGCTGATCGATCAAGCATCGATCAGATTTCGTCTGATCTCAGAAAAAAAGGTGACGGATTGACCGATCTTGTTTTTCTGATCGTGACGAGCGATCTTTTTCAGCTAAGATAAGCACAAATACGAGAACACTCGAATGAACACGCCCCTTTCTACCCTCGATCGCCGAAAGTTTCTCCGTGGCACTGGAGTGGCCCTTGCATTGCCTTGGTTTGAGTCCTTTTCGGGACTCGCCGATATCGTCAAACCATCAAGCAATCGCAAACGCCTCGCTTGTTTCTACTTGCCTGACGGAGTTCCTATGCCTCGTGCCGACGATCCGGCCTACAAGGATTGGAGTTGGTTTCCGCACGGGAA
Organism: uncultured Verrucomicrobiota bacterium; assembly: GCA_913061285.1. Taxonomy (GTDB): domain Bacteria; phylum Verrucomicrobiota; class Verrucomicrobiia; order Limisphaerales; family AAA164-E04; genus UBA2970. The sequence goes on from CAJXVR010000079.1 coordinate 5,214, forward strand.
AGGAGAGAATTTCACCTTCACCAAGTGTCTCGAACCTATGGATGCGTTACGCCAGGATCTCACGGTCTTCTCGGGACTCTCTCATCCAGCAGCGCGAAATATCCACGGCCATTCGAATGCGGACCAATTCCTTACCGGAGCCCCCACCGGAGGCGCCGGCGACTACTCAAACACCATCTCGCTCGACCAGGTCTTTGCGTCACAGGTAGGAGAGCAAACGCGTCATGCCTCATTGGTGCTATCGACGGATGGGGGCACAGGCTCCCCTCGCGGCGCACAAACGATGTCATTCAACCGATATGGCCGCCCCATTCCTGCCGAGCACAAGCCCAAGCGCATCTTTGATATGCTCTTTGTGAAGAGTAGCGCCAATGCCGCCCGCCGTCTCGCGATGAGTAAGAGCGCCCTGGACGATCTCATGATCGATGCCAATTCGCTAAAACGAAGTCTCTCCAAGCACGATCAAGGCACCCTTGATGAGTATCTCCAATCCGTTCGTGATACGGAGCTCAAAATCGAAAAAGCCAAACGATGGATGAATATTCCACTCCCCCAAGTGAACGTCGACCACTTGCAGCTAGATATCACACCAGAAGATCCTCGTGTTTACCTGCAAACTATGTACGAGCTCATCTACCTCGCCTTTAAGACAGATTCCACAAGAATTGCCACCTATCAGCTTGGTAGGGAGAATGGAGTTGGTATTAGTGACTATCTCGCCCGCGCCGTCGGATTCAAGCTAACCCATCAACTCTCACACGGCACTAAGAAACCCGGAGGCTGGGAAAACTTTGGAACCTACTGCCGTTTTATCAGCGAGGAGTTTGGACGCTTCGCAGCCAAACTAAAGTCAACCCCAGAAGTGGGTGGAGACGGCAACATGCTGGAGAATTCGCTGCTGCTTTTTGGATCCGCTTCGAGCTCATTTCATCTTTCCCGCAACTACCCATTGATTCTGGCTGGCGGCAAAAAGATGGGCTTCAAGCATGGACAGTATCTAAAGTTCGGCCAAGGCAACGAGGACAATCAAGCAGATGCAGGCGTTTCCACCGATGCAGGCTGGCGAGGAGAGATGAACTACGAAGAAGAACCCCTCTCGAATCTTTTCCTTACCATGTTGCATCGACTGGGAGTCGAGACGGACTCCTTCGGCGGGAGCAACGACACCTTGGCAGGAGTCTGATCAAGCCGCGCCGGTTCACTATCGCGTCTGTCCCGCAATTCCCTTCACCGGGGCAGCCGCCAACGCGCCTACGAGGCGCTGTGGCATTGCCGTCGCCCCCTTCTAGGACATGACAAGACCGTTCCTGCGAGACAGGCCTTGTCACTTGAAACAATTCTAATAGCCTACAAACCCAAACATTTTGTATAATAGTGACAATTCTTAGAATTCCCTAGTTTAACGCAGCGAAAGGAACACTGAGTAAGCCACAACACATTGAAATTATCGAGAAAGAGACACAGCGAGTTGTCGACAAGCAGGCTTCGCTGGCCCCAAAACACTGTAGCCCCAGAATAATGACCCTGAATATGCAACACCGCCGATCTTATCTCCTTGGAACCACTGTCACGCTCCTTGGCTTACTCCCCACTCTATTGATGGGGCAAGAACGCTTCAGCGATCTAGTAGGCAATGTTTCCGTCAAGCCAGTAGCTAGCGCGAAGACACTCCAAGTCCCCTACATCACATGGGGTGGCGATATGGCAACCTTCTACGGCAATGGCGGACTCAAAACGAAATCCGGCTCCGTATTTCAAAAGCAAGGATTGGATCTCAATCTCGTCCCTGGAGATGATTTCATCGGACAAGTCAAAGACTACCTTTCCGGCAAGAGCCCTTTTCTCCGCGGCACCTTTCGAATGATGGGAATGGCCTCAGAAGTAATCGGATCCGATCCTCGAACGAAAGGCGTCGTGATCATGCAAATGACTTGGTCCGCAGGTGATCACATGGTCTCTCGCAACGCCATCAAGACGGTCTCCGATCTAAAAGGAAAAACGATCTCACTTCAACAAGGCGGACCTCATGTGGGCATGCTCGATGACATTCTGAAGACGGCGAACTTGACCTGGGACGATGTCACGATTCGCTGGGCCAAAGACCTCACAGCATCAGCCAACTCACCGGCCGAGATATTTAGGAAGAATCCGTCCGTCGATGCCTGCTTCGCTATCACTCCAGATATGCTGGGTCTTTGTGGGGGCGTTGGAAGTGAAGGAACAGGCGCTGAAGGCACAGTCCGCGGCGCCAAGGTCTTAGTATCGACAGCCGAACTTTCTCGCTCCATTGCCGACGTCTATGTCTGCCGGAAAGACTTTTACGACGCTAACAAAGCCACAATCACAAAATTCGTCGCCGGCTACCTCAAAGCGACTGAAGAAATCATTGAACTCAAGAAACAATTTGAAGGGGCCGGTTCCTCCTCGTTCGAGCAGGTTCTCCAGATGACTCAAGACATTTACGGTAAGGACACCATCCCCGTCTTGGAAGAAGCCCACGGACTGATTTCAGATTGCTCATTCGTGGGCTATCCCGGAAACGTTGTGTTCTTTACCGACGCGGGCAACCTCAGCGGATTCGAAGCGTTTCAGAAAAACTCTCTAGAGCTAGCAGTCAGTCGAGGCTACGCCAAAGAAGCTATGGGCCTCTTCCCTTCAGGCTTGGACTACCAAAGTCGTGAATTCAAAAACTACCTTACCAAAACAGACATCCAACGGGGTGAGCGTTTTCGAGCTGAAGCCGTGCGCAACGAAATCGAAATGTTGAGTTCGGGCGACGAACTTGACGAGCGCACCATCCTCTCTTTCACAATCAATTTCGAACCCAATCAAAACGCCTTCAGCGCTGTCCAATACGGAGCGGAATTCCAACGAGTGGTTGAGACTGCAGAAAAATTTGGTAATGCCGTCATCGCCATCCGCGGTCATGCTGATCCAACTAAAACCCTCCTCGAACTTGTGAAAGCAGGCACTCAGAAAGGGATTCTCAAGCGATCTGGATCTCGGGGTAATTATAAGTATTCCCTAAACGGCCGCCCCTTGGATCTAGATTCGACGCCTGACCTGATTGAACACATCAACAAAGGATCCTTCGATGGAGCTCAAGAGTTCAACCCAAGAGAGACCATGCAAGCCGCCCTCAATCTCTCACGAAAACGCGCCGAAACCGTGCTCAACTCAATCATCAAATATTCCGAAGCGAAGGGCCTTGCCATGGACAAGAGTCAGGTCCAGCCCACGGGCGTCGGCATCAAGGAACCCTTCATCGCCAAGCCATCAAACATGGACGAAGCTCGCCAGAATATGCGCGTCGAATTTCGAGTCATCCGTGTTCCGGCCGAGGCAAGTGTCGAATCAGACTTCGACTTTTAGTCCATTTCATTCCCACGCAATTATGAATACATTGAAACATCTTGTTGCCCTACTGACGTTGTCAGTCTCGATATTTCAGGCAAGCAACGCTCAAGAGGTTCCCACGAATTCGGTCGACTATCATGATAACGTCGTCATCGTTCTCGACGCTTCGGGATCTATGAAACAGAACATGCGAGGAACCCGAGTCAAAAAGATGACGGCAGCAAAGGATGCGCTCAAGGCCGTTCTGGATAACGTTTCTCCCAGCACTCATATCGGCCTCCTCGTATTCAGCTCCAAGAATCTCAAGAATGATTGGGCCTACCCTCTTAGCCCTCAGGACAAGCAGGAACTGATCAAAGCCATCGATCTCCCCATCGCTAATCGTGGAACACCGCTCGGGGAGTATATCAAAATTGGGGCCGACCGTCTCTTGGAGGAACGACAGAAACAATACGGCTATGGCAGCTACCGCCTATTGATCGTGACGGACGGAGACGCCAACGATCCCGAGCTCGTAGACCGCTACACCCCGTCTGTTTTGGCCCGTGGGATTACCATGGACGTCATTGGGGTCGATATGGATAAAGACCATACACTGGCAACCATGGCTCATTCCTACCGAAGAGCAAATGATCCCGACTCGCTGAAGCAGGCTATCCGAGAGGTTTTCGCCGAACTCTCTGCCGACTCCGGTGATTTCTCCATGGACGAAGCCTTTGAACTTCTCGCTCCCCTTCCGATCGAATCGGCAGCCGCAGCCTTACAAGCACTGTCGACCTCAGGAAACGAACCAATCGGAAGCTCCAGAGCCAATCAAGCACAGACGAAGAAAAGCTCTCAACGTCAAGCGCAGACAGCGCCACGGGCAAATACCAAGACTCACGTCCACGATACCCGCTTCGTCGAAACCAAGCCTTCAAACCTGGTCAAGATTGGCATCGTTGTCTTCATCATATTGATGGTTCTCGCCAAAAAGTTATTCTAGTCAATGAGTCAAAAACGAGCCAAAGGTTGTCTGGTCGCTTCAGTGCTATGGTGCCTAATTTTGGTCATCCTAGCAATTGCCTATAAATTCCTTGTCCACCCCCAGCTGACAGAAAAACTAACTGAAGAGACAGGCTCAGAGAGCCAATACACCGATGAGATTCGCGTCGCTGCCGACTCATTTTCTGGCTACGCGATTCTTCGCTCTGATGAGGTCAAACAAAGTCTACGACAAGAGGGAATCAAACTCACGATCCAGGATGATCAAGCGGACTACGCTTCACGATTAGCGTTGCTGAAGAACGGCGAAACAGATCTGGCAGTCTTCACTATTGATTCCTACATCGCCGCTGGGGCAAAGGCCGGCGAGTTCCCGGGAAGCATCGTGCTGGTGATTGATGAGACGAAAGGTGGCGACGCGATACTGGCGAAACCCTCGGCCATCAAGAGCCTTCAAGACCTGAACGATCCCACCGCGCAGATGGTCTTAACCCCAAACTCACCGAGCGAATTCCTTGCTCGCGTGGTCCTAGCCCACTTCGATCTCCCTAATCTTCCAAAGGACTGGATTCGACCAGCCGATGGCGCTCAGTCCGTCCTGGCTCAAGCTCGCCGAACGGGACGCAGTGAGAAGAATGCCTTCGTCCTCTGGGAACCCTATGTATCTCGAGCTGTCAACGACCTTGGAATGAATATCCTCTTAGACACATCCAAGCTCGAGGGCTATATCGTCGACGTGCTCGTGGCGCAACGCAGTTTCTTGCGGGATCACCCCGAGAAAGTCTCGGCCGTCGTCCAGGCCTATTTGCGAGCCGGCTTTCATCACAGTCAAAAAGACTCTGGCATGGTACAACTCATTCGAGACGATGCTTCCAAGTCCGGCGGGGAGAGTCTCAATTCTGCCCAGGCCCAGCAGGTGGTTTCAGGGATCCAGTGGAAGAACACCCTTGAGAACTATTCTCACTTTGGAATTCACCCCAAATCAGAAGCCAATGCCCTACCACATCTTGAAGACATGATAATGAACATCGTTGATGTGCTGGTAAAAACGAAAGCGATTGATTCGGATCCTCTATCAGGAAACTACCACACGCTCTTCTACCAAAAAACCCTCGCAGATCTTCAAAGCCAAGGCTTTCATCCAGGTCGCAGTCTCAATGTGCTAAGCGGACTCGACGAAGGTATTGAAACGTTGGAATCCGTTCGAACGACTAGCGAAGCAGGAGCCATTTCAGACTCGCAATGGAATTCACTTCGCCCGGTCGGTGAACTTCGAATCAAGCCACTCGTGTTTGTAAGAGGCTCATCGAACGTGAGTTTGACGAGCAAGCGGGATTTAACGGAAGTCGCCAAGAAGCTCAAGACCTTCCCCGAATTCTACGTACGACTCATCGGTCAAACACGCTCTGAAGGAGATGCGGATGCCAATCAACGCTTAGCTGAGCAACGCGCTGCTGCCGTGGCCCAACGACTCATCGAAGCGGGAGTCGGCTCTCAACGCATCCGAACCGAAGCGGCTCCTTCCGTCGAACAATCAGGGGCCGCCCAGTCCGTACGCTTTATCGTAGGACAACTTCCCTATTAGGTCGAACCGACGGCTATCGGCAGAACATGATATTCGAACTGGTAAATATATACTTATCCGGATCCAGAGCCTGGATTCGGCCGCAGATCGGCCTTGGATCGTTTGAGGCATGCATGACACGCTTATCGCCATCCCTCGTAGGCCTGGAACGATCCGGTCCGTATGTCATCCCATTCATGCGTCCCACACCTTTCGAAACCGGCATCAAAAATCCTGTCCCTCGGACCAGCACTCAGGAATACTCCGACCGAAACATTCATCAAAGCGCAGGGATGATAGATGAGCAACAAGTACAGAAGCAGGTCCTAATTCGGCACCTCGGCAGTCCACTCGTTATGGCGCCCATGCTCCTTGGGGTCACCTCCCTGGCAGCCGCCTGGGCATTCGATTGGCGAAGCGCCGGAATCGCCGCCTTCGCCGGAATCGCCGGAATCTTGGCTTCAGGAGGAATTTTTCTCACGCGTCTAATCCTCACTGGAAAGGAATCGGCCACCGCCATTATTCAAGAGCATGAGGCCGCCAGTATTTCGGCTCGGGAAAAAGATCTCGACCGACTTGAACGCGAGCTCGAATCCTCAGACAATGACCCCAGACCTGAAAAAGCGCTTCGAGACCTCCGCTCTCTCGTCTCTGTTCTTCGCGAAACTACCGATAAGCCCCAAGGGCACCAACTCGCAACGATGGTCGACATCCACGCACGGGTGACTGAATTGTTCGAACATTGTGTTGAGCTCCTTGAGCAAACGATCCAACTCTGGCGAACCGCCGCAAAACTTAATACACCCGCGGCAAGAAAACCGATTCTCGACCAGCGGGAAGCGATCATAGACGAGATCCAGCAAAGCGTTCAGCAGGTAAGCAACACCCTGATCGGGCTTAAGAAACTAAGCGCCACCGAGAGTTCTACAAATCGCCTCAAAGAAATGCGGGCAGAACTCGACCAAAGCCTCCACGTTGCCCGAAATGTCGAAGAACGGGTCAATCAGATGATGCAAGAATCTAGACATTCAATTCACTAAACCAATAAAGCACATAGAAGGAAAAAGTCATGTTTCGAGCACTAGGTAGATGGGTAAAAGCAGTAGGATACCTCCTAACAGGACAAGTGGACTCTGCCCGGCGCGTCCTCGACACCAACCCTCATGTCATTCGAGCCAAGTACGACGAGGTCGTACGCGAAAAGGTGAAACGCATTCAGCAATTCAAGCAAGCGGTCGCTGGCCTCATTGCCCAAGAAGAGGCAAAAGCAGCCAAGATCAAACAATTGAGTGAGGACGTTGCCAACCTAGAACGACTCAAAGCTGGCGCGTTAGCCAAAGCAAAGCAGACCGTCTCAAAACTTCAAGCAGCAGGAAAAGCCAAGGATGAAGTTCACAACGATGAAAGTTACAAAAAGTGTCTCGCTGCCTACAACGATTTTTCATCCACCCTCACCGAAAAACAGGAACGGATCGAAGAACTAGAATCAGACGTCAACGAGTACAAGAAAACCGTTGGAGAACACAAAGTTCAACTGCAACAATTGCTTCGTGAAGTCGAAAAAATCCGATCCGAGGCCGCGGACACGGTGGCCGAAGTCATCTCCGCTAAGCAGGAAAAAGAGATCGCCGACACCATCGCAGGCATCGCCGAGGATGGGACAGCAGAGGAACTACAGTCACTCCGTCAAATGAGACAAGAAGTCCGAGCAGAAGCACGCATCTCTAAAGAGATGGCAGGAACCGACACCAAAGCTCAAGAGGCCGAGTTCCTCGAGTATGCTCGCACCACGGAATCAACCTCTGAATTTGACGCTCTCATTGGCCTGGCTGAAGAGGTGGAAGCCCCAGAAGCGAAAACTGAAGAACCCAGAAACAAAGATAGTGCCTTACCTGAGTGAGCCGCCCTTTCGGTTTAGCCACACAACAAATCTTCCAAACGCGATTCCCGCAACCAAGAAGCAACAATGACAACAAAGACCTTAAAACAAACCGTTTCACTAATCACCTTAAGTATAGGGCTCGGACTGGCCTCCGGCTGCGGCTCGGATAAGGACGGAGCAAGCAGCGCTGACGGCACTAGCGTTGACGAGCTTCCGGTATTCTCACTCGCATGGAGCGAGTATCCCTCATGGAGCGTCTTCGGAGTTGCTCATGAGACGAAACTAATCAATGGAGCAAAGGGACAGTTAGGCTCGATCGAGAAAAAATGGAACGTTGATATCGTGCTCCGAGAAGCAGACTACGATTCCTGTATCACGATGTATGGCGCGTCTCAAGCCGATGCCGCGTGCCTCACGAACATGGACGCACTGAACCCTGCTCTCTCCCGCCCATCGACACTCATTCTCCCGACATCGACGAGCGCAGGAGCCGACGCCTGTATCGTTACGGACAGCATTAACGACGTCAAAGATCTCCGCGGAAAGAAAGTCTACGGATTAGAAAAGACGGTCTCCGAATACTGTTTCGTTCGAAACCTCGAACTCCTCGGCGAGAAAGAATCTGACTACCAATTCAGCAACATGGATCCCGGTGCAGCGGCCATCGCGATGCAACAAAAACAAGAGTCAATCGAAGCGATTGTGGTATGGAACCCCTTCGTGATGGAAACCTTGAATAAGCGTCCCGATTCGAAAGTCCTATTCGATTCAACAAGCATACCCAACGAAATCATTGATGCGGTCATCGTCTCTCAAGAGTCCCTAAAGAAAGAAGGGGGAAAAGAATTCGCCTGCGCTATCATCGAAGCATTCTATGCCGTCAATCAACGAATTGCCGATGAATCAACCCGCGACGATACCCTTGTGGCCCTCGGCGAAAAGTTCTCCCACCTCGACTTAGAGGCCATGAAGACCGTGGTTCAGCAGACAAAATTTTTTAGCACAGCTGCTGAAGGAACTGCGATCCTCACTGGAAGTGAACTGCCGGGTATCATGACCAAGGTCACGGAATTCTGCGTGGCTCACGAAATCGTTGATCGAAGCCCAAGTGTCGCTATCGGAACTGGAGCGACTGGAGATCTTGTCATCGATGCTTCCTACATCGAAATGACCACTACAGGCGGCAAGTAGTGCCACGAAGCGTCGACAGCGGGAATCAAGCCTGTTAGTCTCGACTATCATGTTGTCCGAGACACTCTCGATTCCATTTTCGATTTCCGAAGCCTTCGGCGGATTCGGTACCGCCGAAGGCATCCTCCACTTTGAGAATGACGCGATCAGATTAGAACTCGAACCGAAACTATTCGGCTTTATTGACAACGGAATTCAGGAACGGGTTATTCCCCTTACGGATATTCTTCACGTCGAATTCAAGAGTGGCTGGACCTACCGAATGTTCAGCATTCAGGCAAGGAGTCTCAAGACCTTTACCGGCATCACAGGCGCTAAGCAGGGCAAGCTCGAAATGAGCATTGAAAAATCCAACGCACACCTTGCAGAACATCTCGCAACCATGTTGAGTGCCAAACTGACGACCCTGCAACTCGACCGCATCAAAGAAGACTTAAAAAACATTTAATCTCCTATGATTCGTCGCTCAATCGATCAAAAGACAAAGATTCTTCTCGGAATCCTTTCCGTCATCGCTCTGATCATTGGCTATACCTACTTGTCCCACCGACAGCAGCAAGCCAATCCTCAGGACACCACCATTCCCAGCTGGAGCCAACTAAAGGACGGTGTTGTGAGGTCAATCGAACCCAACAAGCGTTCTGGAGAACGCTGGCTTCTCGTCGATTCTCAAGCCACTGGATACCGTCTATTTCTCGGTCTTACCTATGGCATCGCGGGCTCGCTACTCTTAGGCATCCTCATGGGGTGCTTTCCCAAGATTGAGGCATTCCTCTATCCACCCCTCTCCGTTTTCGCCAAGATTCCTCCAACTGCGGCAGTCGCCGTATTTATGGTCATGGCTGGATTGGGCACGCCTATGTACGTCTCGATGATCGCATTCGGAATTCTGCCAACCATGGCGATCGCAATTTATCTGACCGTGAAATCATTTCCGGATGAGCTTCAATTCAAGGCTTACACCTTGGGAGCGTCCAATGCTGAAGTGATCTGGACCATCATCTTTAAGTTCGTACTCCCCAAGCTCATTGAAACAACCCGACTCATGATTGGTCCGGCGATGGTTTATCTCATCGCAGCTGAAATGGTGTTTGGGGATGTTGGTTTCGGCTACCGCATTCGACTCCAATCAAAGCTTCTGGATATGAGCGTCATCTATCCCTACCTAGCGCTCCTAGCATCGTTCGGATATTTGATGGATTTCACGCTACGCCGAATCGCACTCTGGGTGTGTCCATGGCAACAACAACATTGAGCACGCCAATGACGAATTCTATCGCTCTCGAATGCCGAGGCATCAATCATTGGTTTGGAGCCAATAAAGTCCTCTTTGACGTCAACCTCAAGGTAGGCCGAGGCCAGTTCCTCTCACTGGTCGGGCCCAGTGGCTGCGGGAAGTCAACCCTGCTTCGAGCAATCGTAGGCACTCATTTGCCAAACGAGGGAGCGACTCTTGTTGACCTTGCCCACGGGGTATCTGAAATGACTCCCATCAAAGGCCCGGGACGGGATCGGGGTATCGTCTACCAACACTATTCACTGTTCCCTTTTCTCACCGCCCAACAAAACGTTGCTCTTGGCTTAAAGCTCGACCAGACGAGTATCCCGTTCCGCCTCTTTCAATATCCGAAATGGCGGCAACTAGAAAAAGAACATCTCAAACTCGCCGCGGAATACCTGGAAAAAGTTCGGCTTAAAGATGCGCTCAAGTTATATCCACACGAAATGTCTGGAGGCATGAGGCAACGAGTGGCGATCGCCCAAGCCTTGATCATGAAACCCGAGATTATCCTGCTCGACGAACCCTTCGGTGCCTTGGATGAATCAACCCGCGAAGATCTCCAGCGATTGCTACTACAACTCTACGATCAAAACCGCGAAGCAAAAAAGAACGGCGATCCGCCGCCTTACACCTTGATCATTGTCACCCACGAGCTTAACGAAGCCATCTATGTCGGCGACCGCCTCGTCGGGCTTTCAATGTATTGGGATTGGAAGAAATCAGGACACACGCGGTGCCCGGGTGCGACCGTTGTCTACGACCGCCCTTCCCCCGTTTTTGAGCCTCACGAGATTCGCGAATACGAACAGTTCGAAAAACAACGCGAGGAACTCAGACAACAGGTCTTCGACCCCACACGGTTGCAGCCGATCGATCAATTCGTCACCTACTGGGACGATCAAAAGCACGGCAAGACGACGCCATGAAGCCTCATACCTACGGATTCTTGAAGGAAGCGGGCCGCGTCATCAATTCAGGGCAAGCGCGGTCACTTGCCTTCACGGGGAACATTTACGACATGTTCTGCTCCGTTGAGCAAGAAAGCGAACACTACGTCCCTCTCGTCAACTACCTCAGCCAGAGCTGGAACCTCCCAGGTATTCTTGTTGTTGTCTACGAGCTCAATGGCCCGATTCGATTCCTTAGTGAGGACGCCTCGCAGAAAATGCGCGACGCCTGGCTACGATGGCGTAGTGGCTACGATGCCAATGAAATCGCCGTCAAGCGAATGACCGCCAAAGGCAAGGTCGCAGAAGATCTCGACAATATTCTTAACACCTACGACGACAGTCTTCGCAAGGCGATCAACAATCCCACGTTGGCACTCGAGCTTCTCAGACAATTGTGCCTCTGTTCCCGTACTTCAGTCGACCATAAGCCTTGTCTGGATGAGCGCCTCATTATTATCGTAGAAAGTGCCGATCTCGTAATTCCTGAGGCCCCTATCGTCAGTCTCAATGACAAAGATCGTCAGCGGGTGAGTATTTGCCATGATTGGTTCAGCGATCCCGGCTTCGTTAACGGCGATGACACGGTCGTCCTCATTGCCGAATCAAGAAGCCAACTTCACCACCGAGTCAGCACCTTGCCCCACCTCTTAGACGTTGAGGTGCCCTCCCCTGATATGATGATTCGGAAGCACTTCATATCGTGGTTCAACCGAACGCAACTTCATGATCGAAAAATCAAACTCTGGGGTTCTCAAGAAGATCTTGCCATCTTCACAGCCGGCCTTTCACTCCATGCGGTCATGCAACTCCTCAAGGGAGCCAGCCATGAAAACAAGAAGCTAACGCAGGAGTCCGTACTCGAAAAGGTAGAATCCTATATTCAAAGCCAACTCGGCGAGGACGTCGTCGAATTCAAGAAGCCAAAACACTCACTGAAGGACATCGTTGGCTTCACCGATCTTAAACAATTTCTTAAGGGCGAACTCCTCCCCCGCTTTTCCGCAACAGGAGAAGAATCGCTAGCGGGAGCAGCGGTTGCGGGACCAATTGGCGGAGGGAAGACTTTTATCTTCGAGGCAGTCGCTGCAGAGCTCGATATGGTTGTCCTCGTCATCAAGAATATCCGAAGTCAATGGTTCGGCCAGACCGATGTAATTTTCGAGCGTCTTCGACGCGTTCTCAACGCCCTCTCTAAGGTTCTTATCTTCATCGACGAAGCAGATACCCAACTAGGTGGCGTGGGTGCCGATGCTCATCCGACAGAACGACGCCTCACGGGGAGGATTCAATCGATGATGTCAGACCCGCAGATGAGAGGCCGAGTCATTTGGTTACTCGTCACGGCACGAATCCATCTCCTTTCTCCCGACCTCCGACGTCCCGGTCGAGCCGGAGATTTGATCATTCCTGTTCTCGACCCAGAGGGTAGCGATATTGACGATTTTCTCGCCTGGGTCATAAAGCCGGCCCTAGGTAGGTCTCCAGATGCCGAGCAATTGAAAGCCCTTCGAAAGGCAACTCAAACCTATTCTGCGGCCAGTTATGCGGCTCTAAGATCAGAACTCAAAGCAAAAGCCAGCCGCCTTGATACCAAGCTGTCCTTTGATCAAATCATCGAGATCATAAAGGATCACCTCCCCCCAGCCATTGGGGCCACGCGGCGATATCAAACCTTACAAGCGCTTCTCAATTGCACCCGTCGAAGCCTCCTTCCTAAAGAAGCACAGAACGATGCAGGTAAACGAAATTCTTGGGAAGCAGAGTTGTTTCAACTCGAACGACAAGGAATCTCCTAATCACACCCGCGTTTCTCATCGCAGGGCCGCTATGATTGCCCCCCCTCAACAAGGATCCGTAACTATAAGACTGGACGCTATCGCTTCTGAATAATGAAATACGTGTGGGTTTCAGGATGCTGATCGTATTCAAGATGCCGACAAACGCAGCCAAACCGTTCAATCAGTTCCAACGTTTTTGGAATCCCTAAAGTCGCATAGTAGAGTTCAGGGCCCATTGCTGCATCGGACTTTTCTTCCTCGTAGTCCAACCCTCCCATACTAAATAGGAAAACTCCTCCAGCGTTCAAGGCCAGGCAAAGGCGTTCGAAGACTCCGGCTTGCTCAACCAAGGGAACATGCCAAAGACAATCCCATGCCGAAATGAAATCATAGGCCTCGGGAATATTCCAAGTGCAAACATCGGCATGGAAAAAGCGAACCGCTGTTTGCTCTTCTCGTGCGAAGGCGATCATCTTCGCGGAAATATCGACAGCGTCGATTAGAAACCCCCGGCCCTGCAACAAGGCGTTGAATCGACCAGAACATCCGCAACCCACATTCAACGCCCGTCGCCCCCCCTTCAAAAACCGAAGCGCATTCTTGTGTTGCCTGATTCCGTTGGTCTGATCAAATGAATCACTCAACCAGCGGTCGGCAATTAAATCATAACTCGCACCTATATCGACAAAACCTTTCACCGGCGAAAGCCTGCCAAGGAATTTACGTGGAAGCGAAAAGAATCACCTCCCCCAAAAGAGCCACTCTCGCTCGCAGACGGCGCTACGCAGCCGACAGTTCTTGGCAAATCCGTTGAACGAGCAGTTTTGGGGCGAATGGTTTGGGAATTACCTCCCCGATCCCGAGGCCTTCCAACTTTTCGAGATTCTCTTTCGAATCAAGCCCTGTCGCGACAAAGATTGGCACCGTTGTCGAGATGTCGCGGATCGCTTTCGACAACATCGCGCCGTCCATATAGGGCATCATCAAATCGGTAAGAACGAGATGAATATCTGCTGAATGCTCACTGTATTTCGCGATCGCCTGAGCACCATCGGACGCGGTAAGCACCGTAAACCCATTCCCCTCTAATACAACCTGAGCCGCCTCAAGAATTGGCTCTTCATCATCGACAAGAAGAATGGTCTTTCCCTCCATCGACTCCGCATCCGTTGACACCCCCTCAACAACAGCCGACTCCGTCACCAGAGCCGGAAGTATCAGTTCGATACACGTTCCCGAGTCATCCAGGCTCGCCAAGCGCACAATTCCCTGATGCTTCCTGGCGATGGTCATACACCGAGCGAGTCCCATTCCCTCGTGCACCTCGGAGTTCTTGGTGGTAAAATAAGGATCAAAAATCCGACTACGGTGTTCCCGAGGAATCCCAGGGCCCGAGTCCTTAACACGAATCGCAACTGCATCTACCTTTGAAGGCATAGAAGAATCGTCACCGAGAAACAATTCATGCGTCGTATTCACAGCAGAAATCGTGATCACGCCTTTGTCCCCCATCGCCTCACAGGAATTTGAACACAGATTCTCCAAGAGTTCTTTCAACTGGGAAAACTCACCACTCACGTTCTTTAGGCCCGAAGCAACCCGAAGGTCGACTCGATGATTAGACGAAAAACTCTCTTTCACAAAACGAGACAAATCACCGAGCGTCAAATCCAACTCCACGGGCATCATGTTCCCCTCTGTCTGCATGGCCATAGCCAACAAATGACGAACAATCGTTCCGGCTTTAGAGGCTGCTTGAGCAATCTTCTTAGAGGCCTTGACGAGAACAGGGTCGCTCGCCTTCGATTCAATAATCGAGGCATTGAGCATTACTGGCGCCAGTCGATTATTCACATGATGCGCAATCTCCCCCGCCAAGGCTTCCATTCCTGCGAATCGTTCCGCCATTCGGCGCTGCTCCTCGGAGCGCTTTCGGGCAGAGATATCACAGAGCACCCCTTGAATTCCGCAAACCTCCTCTTCTTCAGCGTCAAACAAAGGAATCTTGATCAACTGAGCATCAAACTCTCTTCCTCGAGCCGTCTTCAACACACGTTCATTCTCAAAGGCTTCTCCTGAATTGATCATCTGGGACTCTTCAGCGTTCAGGGTTTCCGCATCTTCATCAATAAAGAGATCCCCATCGCTATGCCGACGGATTTGATCCGCTTCATACCCCACCGCTTTACAAAACGCTCGATTCACAAATTCGTATCTACCACTCGTATCCTTACGGAAAATGCCAACCGGAAGCCGATCAACGAGGGATTGATAGACCATCTGAGATTGCCGCAACTTATCTTCAACCTGCTTTCTCTCGTAGGCGTAGTACACCGATCGAAAAAGTGTATCGGCGTCGAGGCCTTTCTTTACAAGATAGTCTCTCCCCCCCGCCTCAGCACACTGCACCATAGACGCCCAGCCACTGATGTTGGTAAGAACAATGATCGGCACGTTGGGAACCGACTGAGCGACCTGACTGATCGCTCCGATGCCATGAACATCCGGCAAAGAAAGATCCAACAAGATCACATCAACAAAGAAATCAGCAAGATGATCCAAACACTCTCGAACCGAGGCAGCGCACTCCATCGTCAAGGTCAGATCAACCTCTGAAGATCGGTTAAGCCCTTCGACAAGATCTCTGATGTGACCTCTTACCCGACGGTCGTCCTCCACAAGCAACACCTGTATCCCGCGGTCATCCTCTGAATCAGTCATCTCAATATCGTTCTTTCTAGTGCCTAAACTTTCGGACTCTTGCGTGCTAAACGGCGCCGATGACCGGTTGATGTTGGTCTCCGCTGCCCTGTTCGACGCTGGTTCGGCGAAAGAAACACCGACGGCTGGGACCGAACAAGCATACCAAGCGGCTGAAACGATTCATCGAATGCATCATCAACACTCTCAGAAGAAGGCTGACGCGAATCAAGCGTCAAACAACCGAAGGGACCGATCAATGCCGCCCCGAGAAAATTCGCCCAAAGATCCATATAGTCAAAATTCCGGCCTCGAATCCAAAGTTGAGAGTACTCATCTAGGGCGCCAAACAAGAAGGCAACACCACAACTCAAAAGAACCACCCAGAAACTCGAGCAAGTCAGATGAAGCCGGAGCCCACGATTGATCAGGAACGAAAGGACACCAAAGAATACCAAATGCCCGACTTTATCCATCATGTCATTCTCATGAATGATCCTTGAGATATCAGCCCCCAATCCCGTCATCCCATTGACCACAACGACGACCAGCGTTAGAACCACAATCCCCCAATAGAAACACGCTCGTCGGGAGGGCACCCACAAGCGTCGATTCTTCGAAAAATATTCCATCTGGTCTTCCCTTCTCAATCCTTTGAAACCAACCCCAAAGCACCTCACTCAAAGTGCTTGTCCTCGGCTTTCTTATCGCTCGAGGAATGCTACCGCTCAATCGTTGAACTATATCAAGTGACCTACCATCTGAGGAATGCTAATGAGCAGTTTCTCAACCTTACGCTGCGCCTTCTCGATACTTCTTGGATCCGACTCTGGAACCAACAAGCCCCAACTATCGAGTTCCCGCCATTCCTTCGGGTCAACAGGCACCGAGTTCCCACCACAGCCAATATTAGCAGATCGGGTTGCCAAATCAGCAATCCTGACCGCGGCAGCGATCCGTTGCCCCTCAACGGCACCGTCCGGAGAATGGTGAAACCGAGTCGTCTCCACCAAGAGTTCAGGCATTTTATGCGCTTCAAAGTAAAACGCACCGATCTCAGCATGATCCATCCCCAAGAAATCCTGTTCTAGTTCAATCAACTCCGCAGTCGAATCTTTCAACGCCTTCTGAATCTCTACAAACGATTCCGGGAAAGCGACCGCTATGGCAATCTTGCCAACATCATGAATCAAACCTGCGAGATAGGCCGTGTCGTCCCCGTACATCGAATCACCAGAATCTACAAGATCCTGAGTAATCATTGCGACGGCAACGGAATGTTTCCAAAACTCCTTCCAAGAAAACTTCAGGTCACTGGCAACCCCATCGAAATGATCAATGATAGGACTTGCGAGAACGAGTCGTTGTATTTGCGCTACTCCTAAATAAAACACTGCCTCGTCGACATTCTTGACCGCACCTGAAAGTCCGTAGAAGGCAGAGTTCGTCAATCGCAAGATCCGAGCCGTGAGACTGGGATCATTCCGAACCATTTTCGAGATATCCTGGGTACTGCTATCGTCGCGACTCAATAACTTTTGAAGAGCAATGTTAATGCTACTCAAAGAAGGCAAGCGGTCACATTCAACCAGTTTATTCTTCGTATCCGACGCGGAAAATTTCATGGAACCCACTGCATTCGCTGTTGCTTCGCAAATCATGACCACTCTAAGTTCATCGGCCGTATTGAGAATGACTTAAGCCTGTTGCTCATATTCCAACGCCTCGAAGTTCTACTAACGATCAAACCGCCATTCTTTCTGGAGGATTAAACAAGGAAACACGCGAATCAATCGTCGTTTCCAAAGCGGGCAAACCCAGTGTGATCGTCGTCCCTTGTCCCATCTGACTATCGACAGCAAAGGACCCCCCTAGTTCGTTAACGATCTGCTTGGCAATGAAGAGCCCTAGCCCGGCCCCTTGCTGCTCGAAGTGGCTTCGATCAAATTGCCGAAAGAGATCGATCCGAGCAATTTGTTCCGATCGCATACCCCGCCCGCTATCTTCGACCACAATTTGAGAATTGCCATCCGCATGGCTGATGACGATTTTGACCCCGGAATCGGGGTTCGAAAACTTGAACGCATTGTCAACCAGCTCCTCAAAGGCCTTACAAATGAGCTGGGGATCATGACACATCAACTCTCCGTTCCGATCGACGGAAAGATCACTCGCTCGGTCATAACGCTCCGCACAATCTCTCGCGATGCTCGCTAGAAGCGGCACCAAATTCAAAGTTCCTTCTCTCTTTAGCTCCTCGATTCCACATCCATCGTCCCGCATCACTCGCAACCGAGCAGAGAGCAACACGTTTTCAACCAAACGATGCAATCGCTTGGCTGAGACATTGATATACTCAGCCGCCTGAATCACCTCATCTTTCGAGAACTTTTCAGGACACACCTTCAACATCTCTGAGAATCCTAGAATTCCATTCAAGGGAGTTCGCAACTCGTGCGGCAAGGTGTTCTCAAGGAGCGAAAGCAGATTGGCAACCTTTTCATCAGCTCGTGACGCAACCAAACGATGTTTTCGCAAGCTGGCTTTCACAGCCCGATGAAGTTGTTCCCCCGTGAAGGGTTTCGGCAGATAGTCGTCCGCTCCAAGATCCATCCCTGCCCGGTACCGATCCGGATTATCCACTCCCGTCATGAGAATAAATGGGATGGCAGCGGTGGCCTGATGATCTCGAAACTCACTCAACAGGGTATACCCGTCTTTCCCTGGCATCATTATGTCCGAGACGACGAGATCAGGGGAATGACGTAGGGCCATCGAAAGTCCATCGTCTGCTCCATCAGCATCCAGCGTTTGATAGCCGCGTGCCTGCAGCACCTCAACGACCGACTCACGGACGTTGACGTCGTCATCAACTACAAGGATTCGAATCATATTTCACACCAAACATTCCAAGAGAGATCTCGAATTGTCTTCGATTCTTCCTCCCCTGAATATCTCATCGGTCGCTGAACAGGTTTTCTTAAGACAAACGCCATCTCACGCCTCATTTCTTCCTAAAAACAGCAACGTTCACTCAATAAATGAGAACTACGAAGACAGCTCACACTCCGTTCCTAGCAACCGTAGCAACTCATCGTATTGAAACTTGGCAGCAAGATTTCCAAGTCCCTCAGCCAATCCAGCATCGATCCGAGCCACTTCTTCGATAAGGCCATTCAAGCCTTCGAGATCTGCAATTTGAAGTGCCTCAGCCATCCTGGACCGTAACTCCGACGGAATCTCTTGAATCGATTCAGGGGTTACCTCTCTCTGCGTTTTCACTTCGCTTGGGACGACTCTCCCCTTGCTTTCTTCATTGGAATACACGTATTCAAGGCCTAGGTGAAATGCCATCCGATCGAGGAGAATAGCTTCGTTATAAGGTTTGAGCACCAGATCATCGACACCGAGGGCCATAATCTTGGCTCGTTCCGTTTCGAACGCCCCAGCCGTAATCGCAATCAGTTTCGAACGCCCTTCAGTATCAGAGGCCTTGATTAAACGAGAGGCCTCATATCCGTCCATCACAGGCATCGCCATGTCCATTAGAATCAGGTGTGGTTGCCATTCCCCCCACAGGTCTACGGCCTGTTGTCCATCAAAGGCTTCCTTGAGATCGAACCCAATATCGCCCAAGAGACGCGCTAACACCGCTCGATTCGTTTCACGATCATCCACAATAAGGATTCGGAAACGGCTTGCTCCACCGACAACACTACTGACATAGCCACGTTGAGATCGTTGCAACAACTCTTCATCGTCACCCCGACCAGCCGAAATTTCGAACCGAAACACACTTCCCTGCCCCAACTGACTCTCCAAAGTGATGTCACCTCCCATGAGCTGCACATACTTTCGACTAATGGCCAATCCCAATCCCGTCCCTCCTTCCGCCGCAATCTGATTATTGGCCTGCTCGAACTTGTTGAATAGCTTGACCTGATCCTCGGGCGCTACCCCTACGCCACTATCGTGCACTTCAAAGTAAAGGCGCAGTTTATCGTCGCTCGTGCTGCCAGCATCGGCGGGACACGAAACCTGCCCAACCGTGACCTTCACAGCTCCCTCGTGAGTGAATTTGACAGCATTGCCGAGGAGATTGATCAAGACCTGCCGCAACTTACTTTCATCCGAGACAACAAACTGCACCAATCCTTCCTCGATCTCAGTAACATAGCTCAGTTTCTTGTTCTCGATTCTCCCTCTGAAAATGATTCCGAGATCATCAATTAGAGCCCGAAGGTCAAAGGTAGACGAGGCGAGAGCGATTCGTCCGGCTTCAATCTTCGACATCTCCAGGACATCGTTGATCACGGTCATCAGATGCTCGCCACTGCGGCTAATGGCAGTAAGGTTCTCTCGCTGATCCAGGCTTAGTGCAGCATCTCGTTGCATAAGCTGTGAGAATCCCATAATGGCATTCATTGGCGTGCGAATCTCATGAGACATATTCGCCAAAAAGGAACTCTTCGCTCGATTGGCATTTTCAGCAACCTCCCAAGCATCCTCGAGTTCCGACGTCCGTTGCTTCACACGCCGTTCAAGATCTGTCTCTTATACACATCTGACGCTGCCGACGAGCGATCT
>CAJXVR010000080.1 GCA_913061285.1 uncultured Verrucomicrobiota bacterium
GAGATGTAGAGAGGTCTCGTGGGCTCGGAGATGTGTATAAGAGACAGCGTCAATGAACTGCACGTAAGCATTCTTCTCAGTGAAACGCACGCTCATCCGAGGACGCTCACTGGTGCCAGTAATTATCTTGCGAATGCGAAACCTTCGCCGCCGCAACAATCCCAATCGTTTATCCGTTTTCATCTGTGGATCAGAAAGAAAATATCAATTAATAACTGAAGCCTATTGGACGGTCTTACCTTCCTTACGGATAACACGCTCGTCCTTGTATCGAACTCCTTTGCCTTTGTAAGGCTCTGGAGGATAAAAGCTTCTAATTTCGGCAGCAACTCGTCCAACGATTTGCTTATCAGCACCTTCGATCTTAATCTTGGTGCCCTCAGCGACCGTGACCTTAAGATCTTTAGGAATCTCGTAGTTGATCTGGTGAGAATAACCAAGATTCAAATCAATCACGTTACCTTTCACAGCCGCTTTGAAGCCAACCCCTTGGATTTCTAGCTCCTTAACAAATCCCGTCGACACTCCAATCACCATGTTATTCACCAAAGATCGGGTCAGACCATGAAGAGCTTTCGCCTCCTTGTCATCACCATCTCGTGTCACAACAACCTGATTGTCCTTCAACTCAACACTTGCGCGCCCAGGCACATCCCAATTCAACTTTCCATTGGGTCCTTCAACCTCAATGGCTTGCCCTTTAATCGTTACCTTGACCTTATCGGGCAAAGGGACGGGAGATTTTCCTATTCTTGACATACTCTTAATCCTTACCAGACATGGCAGAGGACTTCGCCACCAACATTCTGCTTCTTAGCGTCTCTACCGGTCATCACACCACGAGAGGTGGAGAGGATCGAAACACCCATTCCGCCCAAAACACTTGGGACTTCACTTGACCCAACATAATGCCTCAGACCAGGTCGGCTTACCCGCTTGATCCCGGCAATCACACCGCGTCGTCCTTTGTATTTCAAAGTCATCGCGATCGATTTCTTCACATCGCCTGAAACTTGAAACTCCTGGATATAACCTTCTCGCTTAAGCATCTCCACAACCCCAACCTTTAGGTTAGAATGGGGAACTGTCACTGTCGGCAGCAACGCAGAACTCGCGTTGCGGATGCTAGTTAACATGTCGCCAATAGGATCCATAATACTCTACCAACTCGCTTTCGTTACACCCGGAATCAATCCAGCTAATGCCATCTCTCGAAAGGTCAATCGAGAACAACCAAATTTTCTAAAATACCCATGCCTTCGTCCGGTAATGTTACATCGGTTCACGACACGAGTTGGGCTTGCGTTGCGTGGCAACTTATTCAATCCCTCGTAATCTCGTTGAGCGCGCAACTCAGCACGCTTTTCGGCGTACTTTTTCACTGTCGCCGCCTTCTTTTTATTTCGCTCAATCCAAGCTTTCTTCGCCATAAGGAACTCCGATCATGCAAAGGGCATGCCCATCAGTTTCAACAATTTTCGAGCCTCATCATCTGTCTTGGCCGAGGTCACGATGGTGATGTCCATCCCCTGTGTCCTTTTAACCTTATCCAAATCGATCTCCGGAAAGATCGTTTGGTCAGAGATACCTAAGGAGTAGTTACCCCGTCCGTCAAACGACTTACTAGGGATACCACGAAAGTCACGAATACGAGGCAGCGCTGCTGTGACGAGACGATCGAAGAACTCGTACATCACCTCACGGCGCAACGTTACTCGGCAACCAATCGCCTGGCCAGCACGTAACTTAAAATTAGACACACTTTTCTTTGCTCGGCAAACCACGGGCTTTCGCCCCGTGATGAGCGTGAGGTCCTTAGATGCATCCTCAAGGGCCCCTTTTTCAAGAGTTGTGCTCACGCCCATATTAACCACGATCTTTTCGATGCGTGGGTATTGATGAACGTTAGTGTATGTGTCGTCCGATTTGAATTCGGGAACGACGCTATCGATATATTTCTGATAAAGTCTCGGCTTCATCCAACCTCACTAACTCTTTTGCCCGCGCTTTGCAGCTCGAGCGTCAAATTTTTCCGCCAACATCACGTTTGATGCATGAACCGTTCCCTCGCGCTCCAAAATGGCGCCTTCAGGGTATTGTTGGCTCTTGCGAACGTGTTTCTTAATCAAGTTCAGTCCTTCGACGATCACTCGTTCGGTCTTGGGAAGAACGGCAATAATTTTGCCCCGTTTCCCCTTCTCGGTTCCTGCGAGAACGACAACCTCGTCGCCGCTTTTTACATGAAGATTTGTTGGCATAGACTCAGATTACTTCCGGTGCAAGCGAAACGATTTTTGAGAACTTTTTCTCTCGAAGCTCTCTAGCTACCGGCCCAAAAATACGCGTTCCTCGCGGATTCTTGTCCTTATCGATAATAACGACTGCATTCGAATCGAATCGAAGGTACGAGCCGTCAGCCCGACGGATTGTTGAGCGGGTTCGAACGACTACGGCATTGACAACATCACCCTTTTTGACAGTTCCATCAGGAGTTGCCTCCTTAATGTGTGCCTTGATGATATCACCTACCCGTGCAACACGCTGCCCTTGACCCAGCACACCGATTGCTGCCGCCTTTTTCGCCCCCGTGTTGTCTGCTACATTTAATACACTGCGTAATTGAAGCATTTTCTTAAGCCCTTTCTAATCGAATTACGCAGCCGTCTTGGTCGTGATTACCTCGACCAATCGCCAGCATTTTGTTTTGGACAAAGGCCGAGTTTCCAAGATACGAACTTGATCCCCTACCTTGGCCTGCTCTTTCTCATCATGGGCATAGCACTTGCTAAACACCGTGACCACCTTCTTGTACCGTGGATGATGAATACGTCGCCGAACTCGCACGACTATCGTACGGTTCATGCCCTCGGAGATAACTTCTCCGATGCGTTCTTTGCGATGCCCTCGCTTTGCTGTCGACTCTGACATAGTCTGTAAACCTAATTCTGCTGTTGCCCCTTAAGAATCGAACTCTGGGTCTCGATTCTTGCGATATCTCGACGCAAATCTCTTAAACGAGACGGCTTCTCGAGCTGGCTACTCGCCTTCTGTAAACGCAAATTAAACAATTCCTGACGGGCATCTCGATTCTTGGCACTCAATTCGGCCGAGGAAAGATCCCCTAAATCTGACATTTTAAGCGGCATAATTCGTTAACTTAGCTTGTGTCTCGAGATGAATTTCGTCTTGATCGGCAGCTTTGCTGCAGCCAAGCGAAAGGACTCACGGGCCACATTCTCCGAAACACCTTCAATTTCAAATAGGATCCTTGCCGGTCGGATCACGGCTACCCAACCTTCTACTGGAGCCTTACCCTTACCCATTCGGGTTTCCAATGGCTTTTTGGTATAGCTCTTATCAGGAAATACCCGAATCCAAACTTTACCACGCCGCTTCATATTGCGAGTGATGGCAATACGGGCGGCTTCGATCTGCTTGTTGTTGAGCCAACAACGTTCAAGCGCTTGCAAACCAAACTCACCAAATGAGACAGACTCACCACGACGGGCTAATCCTGATCGGTTTCCCCGTTGCATCTTGCGATGCTTCACCCTTGCCGGCATTAAAGGCATAAGAACTCCTTCGCTTTCTTCCTAAATTTTTCGTTTAACCTAAGAACGACGAGGCTGACGTCCCCGGGGTAGGTTCGGGCGCCGACATGTCGATCTCACCCTTACAAATCCAGCACTTGACACCCAAGACACCTTGAAGTGTTTTTGCTTCTGAAAATCCATAATCGATGTTGGCACGAAGCGTGTGCAATGGCACTCGCCCTTCCAGATATGATTCAACTCGAGCGAGTTCCGAACCACCGAGGCGACCCGCGCAACGAATTTTGATGCCATCGGCGCCGAAATCCATTGCGGTTTGAACCGCTTTCTTCATAGCGCGCCGAAAAGAGATTCGCCGCTCTAATTGGAGGCAAACATTGTCTGCAACCAATTGTGCATCGATTTCAGGGCTCTTGATCTCATGGATATCCACGTAGACCTCCTTCCCCGTTAACAAAGAAATCTCTTCCTTAAGCTTATCGATTTCAGCCCCTTTGCGGCCGATCACAACCCCTGGTCTGGCCGTATAGATCGTGACACGACATCGCGTTGCTGCACGCTCAATCTGAATCTTCGGTACGGATGCTGACTCGAGTTTCGACTTGAGGATTTGTCGAATTTGAAAGTCTTCCGAGAGCAATCCACCGAAGTCACGCTTGTCAGCATACCACTTCGATCGCCAGTCTCGATTGACCGCAATTCGCAGCCCTATTGGATTTGTCTTCTGTCCCATTGCAAAAACCTACTGATCGGAAACCACGATCTTAACGTGGCAGCTCCGTTTTCTAATTGGTCCGGCAGACCCACGCGCCTTAGGCACGAACCGTTTGAGCGATCTCGCTTGACCAGCGACTGCTTCGCGGACCACCAGCGATTCCGGTTTCAGATTATTATTGTTCTCTGCGTTTGCGATCGCGGATTTAAGGGTCTTTTGAACCACTTTCGCTCCTTTACGAGGCACCGCAGACAAAACTGCAACCGCCTGTAGGGCATTCATCCCTTGAATCTGTCGCGCCACCTCACGCATCTTCTGCGCAGACATTCGCACGTTACGAGTAATCGCCTTAACTTCCATGATTACTTGGTTACTTTCGCAGTATGTGAACCGTGCTTTCGGAAAGCTCGCGTTGGTGAAAACTCACCCAAACGATGCCCTACCATATTTTCCGTGACGAAAACCGAATTAAACACCTTACCATTGTGAACACTAAAGGTATGGCCCACAAAATCTGGAGTAATCATCGAGCGTCGTGACCACGTCTTGATCGGCTTCTTGCTTCCCGACTCATTCAATTTGGAGATCTTCTTGAGAAGATGCCCATCAACGAATGGTCCTTTTTTGATCGAACGTCCCATAGTCGCTTCTACTTACGTTTCATCGGTCGACCGTCACGGCGCACCAAGATGAATCGATTCGAGGTTTTGTGTTTGTTTCGAGTTTTGTAGCCCTTAGCCAAGAGTCCCCAAGGTGACACGAGGTGTTGACGACCACCACCACTCTTGGATTGACCTTGTCCACCACCGTTTGGATGGTCGACTGGATTTCGCGAGACACCGCGGGTCAAAGGACGACGGCCCAAATGACGATTGCGTCCGGCTTTTCCTAAAACGACATACTCATGCTGGCTGTTACCCACAGCTCCGATCGTCGCTTGGCATTTTCCATGAAATCTTCGGATTTCCCCTGACGGCAGTTTCACTTGAGCGTAACCAGCATCAAAGGACATTAAAATCGCTTGAGAACCAGCGGTGCGTACAATCTGACCACCCCCACCAGGAACTAGTTCAAGACCATGAATACTTGAACTCACAGGAATCTCTGAGAGAGGCAACGAACAACCAATCTGCTTTGGCGCTCCGGGACCACTCGCAATCTTTGCTCCCACAGTCAATCCCTCAGGAGCAATGATGTAGCGTTTTTCCCCGTCTGCATACTTAACTAGAGCCAAGCGTGCAGATCGAATTGGGTCATACTCAATTGCTTCGACAGTTGCTTCAACTCCGTGCTTACGGCGTCGGAAATCAACATTACGAATCTTCTGTTTGTGCCCACCACCAATGGCCCGAGCAGTGATACGACCGTAGCAATTGCGCCCACCGGTCTTCTTCTTGGTTTTGGTCAGACGCTTCTCCGGCTTCGTCTTCGTGATATCGGCAAACGATGCTACCGTTAGAAAACGACGCCCAGGCGTCAAAGGTTTAAATGATTTTACAGCCACAGCTCTTTACTTCCCCTGGTGGTCTAAGTTAGTTCAATCTTGTCACCCTCTTTCAGGGTCACGATGGCTTTCTTCCAGTCGGGAGACTTCCCTGCCTGGTAGGTTCTTTGACGGCGAGCTTTGCCCCTCACATTAATCGTGTTGACACTAAGCACTTTGACCTTGAACAACTCTTCAACGGCCTGCCGAATCTGAATTTTATTTGCCCGCTTATCAGTCACAACAGTGTACTGATTGCTCTCATCTGAGAGCAGCGCGCCCTTCTCGGTAATTCGAACCGTTTTGACTACATCAAAAGCGTTCATATCTAAGCTTCTCCTCCCTTATCAGCAAGTCGTTGCTCAACCGCCTCAAAAGCAGCCTGAGTGAAGACGACATGGTCATACTTCAAAACATCATATGTGTTGAGTGTCGCCGCCAAGGTGACATCAACATATGGAATGTTGCGAGCAGAGAGAACGAAATTGTCATTGATTCCCTCTGACACAAACAAGGTTGTACCAGTTAAACCAAGAGAATCACAAAGGACCAGGCAGGCTTTCGTACTAGGCTTATCAAAGCTCAAAGCATCGACTAGGATGACTTCACTATCCTTAATTCGCTCACTCAATGCCTTTCGGAGGGCTAGTCGCTTCGTCTTCTTTGAAATCGTCTTAGCGAAACTTCGAGGTCTTGGCCCGAAGACAACACCGCCACCACGCCAGATTGGTGAACGCACCTGCCCTGCTCGAGCCCGACCCGTTCCCTTCTGCCTCCATGGCTTACGCCCTGAACCAGCCACCTCTGCAACCGTTTTCGTGCAAGCGGTTCCGCTTCGCTGAGCCGAGGTATAGGCCACAACTGCATCATGGACTGCTTGTGTCCCTCGCCCATTTTCAATGAGCTCAAATTTGACTTCGTATTCGCCGGCTTCTCCACCGGATGCGCTCTTGATCTTGATATTCATCGTCTGATCCCGTCAGGCCTTAGGCCGCTTTCGCCTTACTTTTTTTCTTGGCACCGCGAATCACTACGTAATCGCCAACAGCACCTGGGATAGCTCCACTGATCAGGAGGACTTGCTCTTCCTCCATCACTCGAACCACTTTCAAATTCTGTACAGTCCGTCGCACCTGTCCCATATGCCCTGGCATCGGCTGCCCTTTACGAACGGTTCCAGGAGTTGACCCCTGCCCGATCGAACCTGGACGTCGCTTCCAACCTTTAGCACCGTGAGTCTGACGACCACCTTTGAAGCCGTGCCGCTTCATAACGCCCTGGAAACCATGTCCCTTGGTCGTCCCAATCGCGTCAACCCAATCGCCAGCTGAAAAGCAGTCGCTCGGCTTCACTTCATCGCCCGGCTTCACGCTGAGCTCGAAGTCGCGAAACTCACGAATCCGCTGACAAGGATCAATCTTGTGCTTCGCAAAATGACCGGTCATGGGCTTGTTGACCCGTTGCGCTTTCTGCGTGCCGAAACCCAATTGAACCGCGCTGTAGCCGTCTGATTCCTCAGTTTTGCACTGCAACACACGATTCGGTCCGCATTGGACCGCCGTGACGCAAAGCAAATTGCCAGCGTCATCGTATACCTGGGTTTGCCCTAGTTTTTTTCCAAGTAAACCAACCATGACTAAATCTTAATCGTAATATCTACACCTGCAGGAAGATTGAGCTTCTTCAACTCATCGACCGTTTTCGCGGTAGGATCCAGAATGTCTAGCAAACGCTTATGAGTGCGCTGCTCAAACGTCTCATGAGATTTTTTGTCTACATGAGGCGAACGGGTTACCGTAAACCGTTCGATTCGAGTTGGTAGCGGAATTGGGCCCGCGACACGGGCACCAGACCGTTTCACCGTATCGACAATTTCAACTGCCGACTGATCAATTACCCGGTGATCGTAGGCCTTCAGCCTGATTCGAATTCGTTGTCCTGACATACTTGATTGCTATAAATCCTGTTCGCCTCTAAGCCCTGACAGCATAGCTCTGTCCCGTGTCCAAAATAGTGTCAACGATGCCTTGAGGCACTTCGTCAAATTTCAAAGGTTCCATTGAGTAAGAGGCCCTCCCCTTAGACAATGATCGAACTGCCGTAGAATAACCGAACATTTCCGAAAGCGGCACCTCTGCGTTCACCAACGCAACCTGCTGCTTTGAATCAATGTTCACAATCTTTCCACGGCGCCGATTCAAATCACCCAAAACATCCCCTTGGTATTCATCAGGGGTACTGACTTCAACCTTCATAACCGGCTCCAACAAAATCATTCCAGCCTCTTTAGCAGCTTCGCGAAACGCAAAAATCGCCGCCATCTTATAGGCCAACTCCGTTGAATCGACATCATGAAACGATCCACCCAGGATCGTCATCTTGACATCAACCATTGGGTAAGCGGCAAGCACCCCACCCGCCACTGACTCCTCGAGACCCGAAATAACAGAAGAAATGAATTCCTTCGGAATTTCTCCGCCGACCACTTCGTCGACGATCTCATTCCCCTTACCAAACTCATTTGGTTCAATGGAGATAATGACATGGCCATACTGCCCCTTGCCACCTGTCTGCCGAATAAACTTCTCATCACCTCGGGCAGCTTTGGTGATCGTCTCGCGATAGGCAATCTGAGGATTACCAGCATTTGCGTCGACCTTAAATTCCTTGAGCAGTCTATCTCGAATAATCTCAAGATGTAACTCACCCATTCCAGCAATAATAAGCTGTCCAGTTTCTTCGTTAGTGAAACACTTAAAGGTCGGATCTTCATCGGACAACCTTTTCAGACCATCACTTAATTTATCACGATCAGCCGTCGTTCGAGGCTCAATCGCCATCGAAATCACAGGCTCGGGGAATGTCGGTGGTTCCAACATCACTTGGTCCCCTTTACTACAAAGCGTATGACCGGTCGCCACATGCCGAACACCGACAATAGCGGCAATATCACCAGCGTAAATGGCGTCAACATCGGTTCGCTTATCAGCCTGAATCATCAAGACACGACTAATGCGCTCCTTCTTACCATTGACAGTATTCAGCAACACACTGTTTTTCTTTAAACACCCTCGATAGACTCGAAAAAAGACTAATTTCCCAACGAAAGGGTCGGTCCACAGCTTAAACGCTAGCCCACAAAACTCGCCGTCATCCCTTGCCTCGACATTCACCAACGATTCGACATCGTTGACAGGATGAGCTTGCATTGCCGGCACATCAAGTGGAGACGGAAGATAGTCAATAATGGCATCAACCAAAGGCTGAACACCCTTCTTCTTGAAAGCAGAGCCACCAATGACAGGAACTAATTCGAGCCCGCAAGTAAGTCTCCGGATCGCCGCCTTCAAGACAACAGGCTCAACTGGCTTATCATCTATCACCAATTCAGCAATTTCATCATCTTTGTCGGCTATGGCAGCGATTAATTGATCTAGAGCTGATTGTGCTCGAATCGCTTGCTCCTCCGTGAGCTCGTTGACAGAGTACTCAACACCCAACGGATCAGAATCGTCATACACGATCGCCTTTTGACTAACGACATCGATGACACCGGAAAGCTGATCTTCACTCCCAATAGGGATCATCACCGGATAGGCATAAGCACCGAGCTTGCAGCGCATTTCCTCGACGGCATTTTCAAAATTGGCACCAACGCGGTCCATCTTATTAACAAAGGCAATGCGCGGCACATTATACTTAGTGGCTTGCCGCCAAACGGTCTCAGATTGAGGCTGCACACCGGCCACCCCACAGAAAACCGCAACCGCACCATCCAAAACTCGCATTGAACGCTCGACTTCCGCCGTAAAGTCCACATGCCCTGGTGTATCAATAATATTGATACGGAATGGCGCCCCCTCAAAGCTCTTCAAGACTCCATCCGGACGCTGCGTCCAGAAACAGGTAATCGCTGCAGACGTAATCGTAATTCCGCGTTCCTTCTCCTGCTCCATCCAATCGGTCACCGTGTTTCCATCATGGACTTCACCCATACGATGAATCAAACCGGTATAGAAAAGGATGCGCTCTGTGGTCGTGGTCTTTCCGGCATCGATATGAGCAGCGATCCCGATGTTGCGCGTACGCTCCATCGGATACTCACGCTCAGGTGAGTTCGCTGATGATATCTGTTCGGTGACCGAGTCCACGTTATATAGAGAATAAAAGGCCCCGCATTAACAACCAGCGCGGGGCGACTTAAGATTTATTTGATTACCAACGAAAATGTGCAAATGCCTTATTGGACTGAGCCATCTTGTGAACTTCATCTCGACGACGGATCGAAGCACCCTGCCCGCGAAACGCATCCATGATTTCCACAGCTAATGCCTGCCCCATTGGAATCCCTTTTCGAGATCCCGCAAATTTAACCAACCATCTTAATGCCAGAGCATTCTGACGTTCTGGTGTCACTTCCAATGGAACCTGATAGGTGGCACCACCGACTCGCCGAGGCTTCACCTCAAGTCGTGGCTTCACGTTATCAACCGCCCGCTGCAACACCTCAAGAGGGGTCGAATCTGGATTCTTTTCTGCTAACACATCAAAGGCACCATAGACGACACGTTCTGCAACGGTCTTCTTTCCCTGGATCATAACCACATTGACGAGTCGAGCCACTAAATGGCTATCGAACTTACCATCAGGGGCAACACTTCGCTTAACTGCTTGTCGACGACGAGACATAAAAAAATCGGCAGCCTATCTATTAATCTTTCTTAACCTTCGGCCGCTTCACACCGTATTTGGAACGGCTTTGACGACGCTTCTCGACACCACCGGCATCAAGAGTTCCCCGAACGATATGATAGCGCACGCCAGGCAAATCCTTAACACGCCCACCACGCACCAATACAATCGAGTGCTCCTGCAAGTTGTGTCCTTCATCCGGGATGTAGGCAATGACCTCATATCCGTTTGTCAAACGCACCTTAGCAACCTTCCGCATAGCGGAGTTTGGTTTCTTTGGAGTTCTCGTCATGACTTGGACACATACGCCACGTCTGAACGGACAGTTCTCCAAAGCCGGTGAACTCGACTTCAATCGGATCTTCTTACGTCCTTTTCGGACCAGTTGATTAATCGTAGGCATTACTGCTCTAAAATAAGTAACAAAAGCACTGTTTCTTCCTTAGCAGGGGAAACGGAAGGCGGATATTATCAAAACCCGTTCCGCGTGCAATAGATTATTCGAAAAAGTTTATATGTTTCTAAAACGACTTGAATTAACCGGCCAAAGGCTCACCGAGTGGCGATGCTTCTGTCTCAGTTTCTTCTTCAATTGGAAGGAGTTCGACGAGGTGTTTAACGCGCACATTCCTGTGATCGTTATAGCCTGTGCCAGCAGGAATGATATGCCCCATGATGACGTTCTCCTTGAATCCTCGTAGCGTGTCCACCTTGCCCATCGTAGCAGCCTCGGTAAGGACACGGGTGGTGTCCTGGAACGATGCTGCACTAAGGAAGCTCTCCGTCTCGAGAGAGGCCTTGGTGATTCCAAGCAGCACGGGCTGAGCCTCAGCAGGTTTACCACCCATCTCATCAATACGCTCATTCTCCCGTTCAAAGGTCGACTTCTCAATTTGCTCTCCCCAAAGGAAGGTAGTGTCGCCTGGATCAGTGATACGAACCTTGCGCAACATTTGACGGACAATTACTTCGATATGCTTATCGTTAATGGTCACACCCTGAAGTCGATAGACTTCTTGAACCTCATTCACCAAATGCTCTTGCAGTTCTTGAGGCCCACAGACATCAAGAATCTCATGTGGCACAACCGGTCCTTCCGTGAGCTGCTGCCCCTTCTTGACGTAATCGCCCTTAAACACAATGACATGTTTCGCAATTGGGATCAGGTGCTCTTCCTCAACGCCAGTATCAGCATCCCGAATGATCACGCAACGCTTACCGCGAACACTAGGACCGAAGTCAACAATACCATCGATCTTGGAAATCTCTGCCGCATCCTTGGGTCGCCGCGCTTCGAACAGCTCGGCAACACGTGGAAGACCACCCGTGATGTCTTTAGTCTTCGACGTCTTCCGAGGAGTCTTGGCCATGAGTGTTCCCGCACCGATCTTAGTGGATTCGTGAACAACAATATGAGCGCCAGATGGAATCGGATAGTTGGCAAGCACTTCGCCCTTACTATCTTGAATCATGATCTGCGGATGCAAATCTTCCTTGTGATCAATGATAACCATCGCTTCCTGCCCAGTGGTCTCATCAACCTCCTGCTTCATTGTCACTCCCTCGATGATATCGTGGAATTTTACTTTACCTGATTTCTCAGAGAGAATTGGCACATTGTAAGGATCCCATTGAACGAAGGTCTCACCCTTCTCAACTTTCTCACCATCTTTGACCGAAACAACAGAACCAATCACCACGGTGTAAGACTCAAGCTCTCGTCCATTATCATCAACGATGGCTATCGTTCCATTTTTGTTTAGAACAATGCTGTTGCCATCTTCCAACTCAACTTTTCGAATATCCTGGTAAACCAGCTTTCCTTCGAATCGAGCCTTGATTTGTGGTTGCTTAAAGATCTGTGATGCCGTTCCACCGATATGGAACGTTCTCATCGTCAACTGTGTTCCTGGTTCACCAATTGATTGAGCGGCAATGATTCCAACAGCCTCCCCTTCTTTCACCAAGTTTCCAGTCGCCAAGTTGCGACCGTAGCAATGACGACAAAGACCGACCTTACTCTCACAGGTGAGGACAGATCGGATTCGCACGCGATCAATACCGATCGACTCAACACTGCGAGCCCGTTCTTCATTGATTTCTTGCCCGGCCTTGACAATGACGTTCTTCACGTCCGCAGGATCAACGATATCCTCACACGATGTTCGCCCAATCAGACGTTCACCCAATTTAACGACTTCATCTTCACCTTCATATATCGCTTGAACCCAAATACCATTGGACGTTCCGCAATCCTCTTCACGAACAATGACGTCCTGAGCCACATCAACCAGTTTTCGGGTCATATACCCAGAATCAGCAGTCTTGAGCGCTGTATCGGCCAGCCCCTTTCGAGCTCCGTGAGTTGAAATAAAGTATTCAAGCACAGTTAGTCCCTCTCTAAAGTTCGAGAGAATAGGACGTTCGATAATATCTCCGGATGGTTTTGCCATCAATCCACGAAGCCCTGCCAACTGACGCACTTGCTGGCGATTACCACGCGCTCCAGAATCGACCATCAACCAAACAGGATTAAACTCATCCTTTCCTTGATTGGTGTGCAGCGTCTGCAACATCACGTTAGCGATTTGATCCGTCGCATGGGTCCAGATATCAATCACCTTATTGTATCGTTCACCTGGTGTGATCACACCCTTACGATACTGCTTTTCAACATCAGAAATCTGTTTTTGAGCAAGATTGATCTCATCCGTTTTCTCTCGCGGAATGATCATGTCATCGATACCAATCGAAACACCTGCGCGAGTCGCTTCACGGAACCCAATTTCCTTCAGGCGATCCAATGTTTGGACCGTGCGGTTGTGCCCACAGTGCTTGTAACAATGCCAGATCAAATCTCCGATCTTGCCCTTCCCAATCACCCGGTTCGCGAAGCCAAGTTCATTGGGCCAAATCTCACTAAACACAACCCGACCAACGGTGGTTTCAATCACCTTCTTATCGGGATCTCCAAAAACAGTCTCCTTGCCAAGATCAGGATTTGAAAGCCGGATACGCTCATGCATTCCAACGGAGCCGTCTTCAAACGCAAAGATCACGTCAACCTTGTTCCCAAACAATTTGAGCCGCTCTTCCTTCTTTCGCCCAATCTCACGAGGTTCGGCAGTAAGGTAGTAACAACCAAGAGTAATATCTTGCGTCGGCGTCATGATCGGACGACCACTTGAAGGACTGAAAATGTTGTTAGGAGCCATCATCAACAGACGAGCCTCCATTTGCGCCTCTACGGACAGCGGCACATGAACAGCCATCTGATCTCCATCAAAATCAGCGTTATAAGCAGTACAAACCAGAGGGTGAACACGAATTGCTTCCCCTTCAATCAATACAGGCTCGAAGGCCTGGATCGAAAGTCGATGCAAGGTCGGAGCACGATTCAGCAGGACAGGATGTCCATGGGTGACCTCTTCGAGAATATCCCAAACCTCAGGCGATTGGCGTTCAATCAATTTCTTCGCGGAACGAACGGTGTGAACATAGCCAAGCTCCTTGAGTCGACGAATAATGAACGGCTCGAAAAGAACAAGCGCCATCTTCTTCGGCAAACCACATTGATTCAGCTTCAACTCCGGACCAATAACGATAACGGAGCGACCCGAGTAATCGACACGTTTTCCAAGCAAGTTCTGACGGAAACGCCCACTCTTACCCTTAAGCATGTCGCTGAGCGATTTCAGCGGACGATTACCTGCGCCAGTCACGGCCCGACCATGACGCCCATTATCAAAGAGAGCATCCACGGCTTCCTGCAACATCCGTTTCTCATTGCGGATAATCACTTCCGGCGTCTTTAGCTGAAGAAGATTCTTGAGACGATTGTTTCGATTGATCACACGCCGATACAAATCATTGAGATCAGACGTTGCAAACCGTCCTCCTTCCAAAGGCACCAACGGCCGTAGATCTGGAGGAATGACAGGGAGAACGGTCAGAATCATCCACTCAGGACGCGTCCGAGAAGACTGGAAGCCTTGAAACAACTTGATTCGTTTCGCGAGTTTCTTACGAATTTGCTTACTTCTCGTTTCAGTCATCGCCTGTTGCAAATCCTCAATCTGAGGCTGCAAGTCAACGAGTGTCAGAGCATTTCGAACAGCGGTAGCACCCATCTCAGCAACGAAGGCATCGTTCCCATAGGTCTCACGCGCTTCACGGTACTCAAGCTCACTCAGCAATTGGTGCTGCTTAAGCGGTGTCGACCCCGGGTCGATCACCATATAATCCTCATAGTAGATCACTCGCTCGAGCTCACGCCCAGTCATATCAAGCATCAATCCGATGCGCGAAGGCATGCATTTGAAGAACCAAATATGAGAAACAGGAACGGCCAACTCGATGTGCCCCATTCGTTCTCGGCGAACGCGTGACAGGGTAACTTCAACACCACAACGATCACAGACAACCCCGCGATGTTTGATGCGCTTGTATTTACCGCAAGAACACTCCCAATCCTTTACAGGCCCGAAGATCCGCTCACAGAAGAGACCTCCTTTTTCAGGTTTGAACGTTCGGTAGTTAATCGTCTCTGGATTCTTAACCTCTCCCTTAGACCAGGAGCGGATTGAATCGGGCGACGCGACGGTGATCGTGATGTGGTCGACTAGGTTGACCTTTTCGAGACCTAACAATTCGCGAGCGGAATCCTTCGTTGTAATCATCTTTTTCTGGATCAGCAATTGTGGGTTCTTCGATCTTTATCCTAATGCAGTCAATGGAGACGGCGGGGTCGATGGTGGTAAGGCTGGTTTCTCGTCACTGTGCGTGTAGCCCACTTCAACATCCATCCCAAGAGACTGAATCTCTTTGACAAGCACGTTAAAGGACTCAGGAACACCAGCGTCGAGCGAGTTATCTCCCTTGACGATGCTCTCATAGATTCGTGTTCTTCCCTGAACATCATCAGACTTAACAGTGAGCAACTCTTGCAAGGCGTAAGCTGCGCCATAGGCCTCCATCGCCCAAACTTCCATCTCTCCGAACCGTTGCCCTCCGTACTGGGCTTTTCCACCCAATGGCTGCTGTGTCACCAGCGAATAAGGACCAACAGCTCGAGCGTGAATCTTATCAGCCACAAGATGGCCGAGTTTCATCATGTAGATGTAGCCAACAACAATCTCTTGGTCGAAACGCGAACCAGTGCGGCCATCGTATAAGTGAATCTTGGCATGCTCCGGAAGCTCCGCATCCTTAAGATAACCACGGATTTCGGATTCCTTAATTCCGTCAAAGACAGGCGTTGCAAAGGACATGCCTAAAATCTTCGCAGCCCAACCAAGATGCGTTTCCAAGACCTGTCCAACATTCATTCGCGATGGCACCCCTAGAGGATTCAAAACAATATCGACCGGAGTTCCATTAGCTAGGAAAGGCATATCTTCCTCAGGAACAATCTTTGCAACGACACCCTTATTACCGTGGCGTCCGGCCATTTTATCTCCAACAGAGAGCTTGCGTTTCGAAGCGATGAACACCTTCACGGACTTGATAATTCCAGTGTCAACCTCGTCACCAGACTCAACCCGCTCCATCTCTTCATCGTGTTGCATCTGAAGATCATCAAACTTCTTCTTAAACGAACCGATAATCTCATTTATCTTGTTGCGAATAGGAGAAGGATCAATATCGATGCGATCGTAAACGCCTGCCAGCTTGCGCAAGAGCGTTTTCGTAATCTTCCGGTTAGCAGGAATGATGATTTCGCCGGTCTCGGAATTGATCACATCGAGAGGAATTTTTTCACCGAGGAGAATATTACTCAGTGCTTCAGTCAGCTGCTCACGCAACTCGTCCATCTTCTTCTTGAAGTCGTCTTCAACTTGCTTGGCATGCTTTTTCGATTCGCTTGTCGCAGTCCGAACAGATCGTTCTGACTCCTTCTTAGCAGAGACCTTCACATCCATCACAATCCCATAAGTTCCCGAAGGAACTTTAAGAGAGGTATCTTTAACGTCGGCGGCCTTTTCACCAAAGATCGCACGAAGCAAGCGCTCTTCTGGCGCCAGCTCGGTTTCGCTCTTAGGAGTAATCTTGCCAACCAGAATATCTCCCGGTTTGACTTCAGCCCCCACCCGGATCACCCCATCAAGGCCCAGGTTACGCAACGCTTCCTCACCAAGGTTCGGAATATCCCGCGTAATCTCTTCCGGCCCTAATTTAGTATCGCGAGCACTGACTTCGAACTCATCGATGTGAATCGAAGTAAAGACGTCGTCCTTGACGATTCGCTCACTGATCAGGATCGCATCCTCAAAGTTATACCCATTCCAAGGCATGAAAGCGCAAAGAACATTCCGCCCTAATGCCAGCTCGCCATTGTCCGTACAAGGCCCATCAGCAATCACATCGCCCTTCTTGATGGCTTGCCCCTTTTCTACCAACGGCTTTTGATTAATACAGGTCGCCGCATTCGAACGCATGAACTTACGAATACCGTAAACATTGACGCCATTCCCTGGGTCATGCTTAAGCTTTCGCTTCGATTCTGGAAGTTTGCCGTCTTCAGTGATAACGATTTGGTTCCCGTTCACGGAAGCCACTTTCCCAGTTGTTTCAGAAACCATCACAGAACGAGAATCTCGAGCGACCCGAGCTTCAAGACCAGTCGCAACAAAAGGCGCCTCCGTCACAAGCAAAGGAACCGCTTGACGTTGCATATTCGATCCCATGAGAGCACGGTTTGCATCATCATGCTCCAAGAAAGGAATCAATCCAGCAGCCACTGAGACCAACTGCTTTGGAGACACATCCATGAAATCAACATTAGGAGGCTCCACATCAATAAAGTCTCCCTTACTTCGGCACATCACGCGTTCGTTGAGAAAGTTTCCTTTCTCATCGATCGGTGCATTCGCCTGCCCCACAACAAACTGTTCTTCTCGATCAGCCGTCAAATATTCAATGGTCTGGGTCACACGCCCCTTTGTCACCTTTCGATAAGGTGTTTCAATAAAGCCAAAATCATTCACGCGAGCAAAGGTAGCCAGCGAAGCAATCAACCCAATGTTCGGACCCTCAGGAGTTTCAATCGGGCAAATTCGACCATAGTGAGAAGGATGAACGTCACGCACCTCAAATCCGGCTCGGTCACGGGAAAGACCACCCGGTCCAAGAGCAGACAAACGACGCTTGTGCGTCAGCTCTGCCAATGGATTGATTTGATCCATAAATTGGGAGAGTTGGCTTCGACCAAAGAAGTCACGGACAACGGCTGAGAGAGCCTTCGGATTGATCAACTTCTGAGGCGTCATCGTATCGAGTCCTTGATCGAACAAGGTCATTCGTTCTTTGACCAAGCGCTCTGTTCGCGCTAGACCGACCCGGCATTGGTTCGCCAATAGCTCCCCGACGGTTCGAACTCGTCGACTACCAAGATGGTCAATATCATCGATACTGCCCTCACCCTTCTTCAATTGAAGCAGGTATTTCGTCGCAGCAACCAAGTCTTCACGTTCCAAGATCCTGGAATCGTTCTTAGCATCCAAGCCAAGCTTTTGGTTAATCTTATAACGCCCCACACGCCCGAGATCATATCGCTTGGGATCAAAGAACAAGCGTTTGATCAAGGCGCGAGCATTTGCAGCCGTTGGAGGATCACCAGGACGTAAACGTCGATAGATATCCTTGAGAGCTTCCTCTTCATTTGTCGTCGGATCCTTCTTCAGACACTTAATGATGATTCCATCATCAGTACTTGTATCAACCACACGGATCTTTGCGACTCCGAGTTCAGCAATCTGTTTAACAACCGCCTTCGAAAGGGGTTCAAACGCTCGAGCAACAACAACCCCTTTTTCAAGATCCAAGGCATCCTCGGTCAGAACCTTGTTCTGAATATCTTCCAAACCAGCTGCTTTTTTCACTGGAATCTCCTCAATATCATAAAAGAGATCCAAAATTTCAGCATCAGACCCGTACCCAAGAGCACGGAAAAAGGTGGTCGTAAGAAACTTCCGTCGGCGTTTTTTTCGATCGAGATAGACGTAAAGCATGTCACTCGTATCAAATTGAGCTTCATACCACGAACCACGATCAGGGATAATTCGGAACGAATGGAGCATCTTGCCATTCGGATGCTGCGTGGCCTCAAATGCGAGACCGGGAGAACGGTGCAGTTGGCTAACAATGACACGTTCTGCACCATTGATCACAAAGGTACCTTGTGGCGTCATGAGAGGTAGTTCCCCCATGAAGACCTTCTCTTCCTTCGTGCCTTGCTCATCCTTGAGACGGAAGGTCACATAGAGAGGCGCACCAAAAGTCAGTCCTTCGCGAAGACACTCGAGCCAATCCAGTTTCGGGGCCCCAATGTCATAAAAGTGAAAATCAAGAACACATTTGCCGTCGTAACTTTCGATCGGAAAAACTTCGGTGAAAACTGCCTGCAATCCGAGATTACGCCGTTTGGTGGCAGCAATGTCTGTTTGCAAAAAGTCCTTGTATGAATCTAGTTGAACTTCAATTAGATTCGGAGGGCTGATAATCTCCTGGATCTTCCCGAAATTAATTCGTTCAGGTTTTTTTGTTGGCATGTCTTATTATCAGACTGTCCCGAAACTTGTCGGAACCAATTAACGACTAGTGTGTCTACGCAAATAGGTCCAAGCCGGCTTGCATTAACCGGACGAGGACAAACCCGTTGTGACGTCTTGCTAAACGTCTGTTCAATGTTTGTTTCTGGACCCACCAGAAACCGCAGAGCCAGGTGCCGAATAACTCGATTCAGCACCTGGCCACGAACTGCAAAAAGTGACTACTTAAGTTCGACGGTCGCTCCCGCTTCCTCGAGCTTCTTCTTAGCGGCTTCAGCTTCATCCTTAGGCGCTGCCTCAAGAATGGTCGTTGGAGCACCTTCAACCAATTTCTTGGCATCAGCAAGCCCAAGTCCAGCTTTGACCTCACGAACAGCCTTAATGACTGGAATCTTTTTGTCAGAAGGAGCAGCAGCCAAAACGACATCAAAGTCACTCTTGGCTTCGGCAGCTTCACCGCCACCTGCATCACCACCACCAGCAGCAGCCACAGCCACAGGAGCAGCAGCACTGACACCCCATTTTTCTTCCAACTGTTTCACCAAATCGGCGGCTTCCATCACCGTCAACTTGCTTAACTCTTCTACGATATTATCTAGATCTGCCATGATATAAGTCTCGTCGCCATGTGCACTAGCACCTGATTTAAACTCCAAAACGGAATCGACGATTTACTTTTTTGTCTCTTGTTTTCCGAATATGAGCTCAACGACTGGTCAAACTCAAAAGTATGTCATTACCCTTGTTCGCTCTTTGCCTTGAGCACTTGAGCCAACTGACGCGCAGGGGTTTGCAAGATCGTTGCAACCTGACGCGCCGGGGTCTGGATCAGTCCCGCAAGTTTGGCGCGCATCACATCGAGCGATGGCAGATCAGCAATTCGCTTAACTCCATCGGCATCGAGCCGATCGCTCCCCATGAAACCAAAAATAATCTCTGGCTTCTCAAATTCACTTGCAAAGGTCTTCAGCGCCTTAGCGGCCCCTGAAATCTCACTATCACCGGTAACAACCGCCACCTGGCCTCGCAGTGGGACACCCAAGTCCTCAATGCCAGCCTCTGCTGCTGCAATTTTAAAAATGGAATTCTTCACCACGTGGATCTCGCCACCCGAAGCACTCAATCGTGCTCTTAGCTCAGCAAACTGATCCACTTTCAAGCCGTTATAATCAACGACAATAAAGTATGGAGACGCTTCAAGACGCCCCAAATACTCAGCACTAATCTGTTTCTTTTCCTCTCGCATATCGACTCTCTCCTTAGTGCCTAAATTTAGCTCGCTTTAACGAAGGGCTTCACATCCAAATGAACCGGAGGGCTCATTGTACCACTTAAGGTACAGCTGAGCATGTAAGTTCCTTTGGCTCCAGCAGGCTTCGCCTTCACCAATGCATCAATTACGACCTGAGCATTCTCTTTAATCTGATCAGGTGAAAAAGAAAGTTTCCCGACAGGAACATGAACGTTTGCAGTCTTGTCAATCTTGAACTCCACTCGCCCAGCCTTCACCTCAGTAACAGCCTTGGCGGTGTCCTCAGTAACTGTGCCCGTCTTTGGGTTTGGCATAAGGCCTCGAGGACCAAGCACCTTACCTAATTTCCGCACTTCCGACATTGCATCAGGCGTGGAAATAGCGACGTCAAAATCTACCCAACCTTCTCGGCATTTCTTGAGGTATTCCTCGAACCCAACAAATTCTGCACCAGCATCTGTGGCCGCCTTTGCTGCATCTGAGCCCTCGGCTGCAAAAACGAGAACGCGAACCGTCTTTCCTGTGCCATGAGGCAAAGGAACAGTTCCACGCACCATCTGATCAGACTGACGTGGATCAACACCTAGGTGAATGGCAAGGTCGATCGTTTGATCAAACTTTGTTTTGGGTAATTTCCCAAGGGTTTCAATGGCCTCATCCAAGCTATATTGCTTTTTGAGGTCAACCAGGCTTAGAGCCTCTCTATATCTTTTACTTGGCATAAAACATGGCGGTAATGACGCGTTTCAGAGAACGCTCCCGCTCACTTGGTTTTAGTCTCGAATTTCTATCCCCATGCTACGCGCCGTTCCAGCAATCACATTGAAAGCTGCCTCGTCAGTCGTGGCATTCAAATCTTTCTGCTTGGTCTTTACGATCTCCATGACTTGATCTCTCGTCACGACGCCAACCTTATCCTTATTGGGAGTCTTTGAACCAGACGCAACCCCTGCAGCCTTCTTCAACAGCACTGCTGCTGGCGGAGACTTGGTGATGAAAGTGAACGATTTATCCTGGAAAACCGTGATCACAACCGGAATCACCATCCCAGCCTGATCCTTGGTTCGCGCATTAAATTCCTTGCAGAATCCCATGATATTCACCCCCTGCTGACCCAATGCGGGACCAACCGGTGGTGCCGGGTTCGCTTGACCTGCAGGTATCTGCAGCTTCACCATTCCTGTGACCTTCTTTGCCATCGCCTCTTACGCTTTCTCCACTTGCCAATACTCGAGTTCAACCGGAGTATTTCGACCAAAAATGTTCACCGTCACCCGAAGCTTGCCTCGCTCAGGTTCAATCTCTTCAATAACACCACTGAAATTAAGAAACGGACCGTCATTTATCTTAACCGTCTCTCCCGCCTCAAAATTGATCTTCGGCTTCTCTTGATCCTCAGAATCGTTTATCTGAGCCTTGATCGACTCAATCTCATCGCCCGGTGTCGGCGTTGGGCGATCTCCGCCCACAAATCCTATAATCCCCTGTGTATCACGGACAAAATACCAAGGTTTATCAACAATCCGCTGCTCCTCATCCAGAAGCACCATATCAATGAAAACATAGCCAGGATACAGTTTCCTGTTGGTTACCGTTT
Source organism: uncultured Verrucomicrobiota bacterium (assembly GCA_913061285.1). Lineage (GTDB taxonomy): Bacteria > Verrucomicrobiota > Verrucomicrobiia > Limisphaerales > AAA164-E04 > UBA2970. The sequence goes on from CAJXVR010000080.1 coordinate 21,840, forward strand.
TCTTACCCGCACGAACTTCAGCAACTTTCTCCATGGGCACGAGCACCTCTCGGATATACTCGCCCATTTCTTCGGTCTTCAGACGCCTTTCAATGCTGTCTTTAACCTTCTGCTCCTGCCCCGCTAGGGTATGGATTACGAACCACTGGCTTTTCATGACTACAGGCAAAACGCCAGCTGGCTACATTATGAACTTGATGAGGCGCATGACGACAAAATCAACACCAACGGTAAAAAAACCGATCAATGCCGTCGAAACGACAACAACCACGGTAGACCCCTTAAGCTCATCTTTTGTCGGCCAAGCACATTTCCGTAGCTCGTCGCGAGTCTGTCCCACAAATTGAGACAGCTTTAGCAAATAGCCTTTTCGCCACAGAAACGCAAAGGCTGCTGCAGCAACGACGATCCAAATAATGAATGTATAGTCCACTTAGTTATATTCGTTTGGCGGAGGGAGAGGGATTCGAACCCCCGAAGACTTGCGCCTTAACGGTTTTCAAGACCGTCGCATTCAACCGCTCTGCCATCCCTCCGATGGCTTGCATTTTAAATTACTGGCAGGGCGAGAGGGACTCGAACCCCCAACCGTCGGTTTTGGAGACCGCTACTCTACCAATTGAGCCACCGCCCTTCGCTCCAGCAAAAAATGCCGCGCCACCCGTTAAAACAGGGACGCGGCCAAAAGATTATTCTCCGATATCGCTAATACGACCAGCACCAATGGTTCGACCACCTTCACGAATCGCGAAGCGCTGGCCTTTTTCCATAGCAACAGGAGTAATTAGCTCGATGTCCACCGACACATTGTCGCCAGGCATCACCATTTCTACGCCCTCTGGCAATGAGACAGTCCCCGTCACATCACTTGTTCGGAAGTAGAACTGAGGTCGGTAGTTGTTGAAGAATGGCGTGTGACGACCACCCTCGTCCTTAGAAAGAACGTAGACCTCTGCTTTGAATTTCTTGTGCGGCTTGATGGATCCAGGCTGCGCAAGCACTTGACCTCGCTCAACATCCGTCTTCTTGACACCTCGCAAGAGCACACCAACATTGTCACCAGCAGTCGCTGAATCAAGCAACTTACGGAACATCTCGATGTCGGTAGCAGTTGTCTTTGCCGTGTCACGAAGACCAACAATTTCAACTTCCGTCATTTTCTTCAACTCACCGCGCTCAACACGACCGGTAACAACCGTTCCACGTCCTTCAATATTGAACACATCCTCAATGCACATTAGGAATGGCATATCGACATCGCGAGTCGGCAATGGAATCTTGTCATCAACAGCTGCAAGAAGATTTGCAATAGCTTCATCCCCTTCAGGCTTCGCTTCCATGGCAGCTGTCGCACTTCCGCGAACGATTGCAGCGTCATCTCCAGGAAACTGGTATTTGTTCAGAAGATCCCGAATCTCCATATCAACAAGATCCAACAGCTCATCATCATCAACCAAGTCAACCTTGTTCAAGAAGACAACGATTGCAGGCACACCAACTTGGCGAGCCAGAAGGATGTGCTCACGTGTTTGAGGCATCGGCCCATCAGCAGCACTAACCACAAGGATAGCACCATCCATTTGAGCAGCACCCGTAATCATGTTCTTCACATAATCAGCATGCCCCGGGCAATCAACGTGAGCGTAGTGCCGGTTCTCTGACTCATACTCAACATGCGAAACCGCGATCGTCACCGTCTTTGAATCATCACGAACAGTTCCGCCCTTGGTGATATCCGCATAGGAGATTTCCTGTGCGAGTCCCTTACGGGCCTGAACTGACACGATAGCCGCCGTCAAGGTAGACTTACCGTGGTCAACGTGACCGATCGTTCCAACATTTACGTGAGGTTTAGTCCTCTGAAACGCTTCTTTTGCCATGCGATTTTATCTTCTGATTGTGCAAGTTACTCAGTATGAGACACTAATGTAATAATATGGAGCCCATGACCAGGATCGAACTGGTGACCTCATCCTTACCAAGGATGTGCTCTACCGACTGAGCTACATGGGCTTCCAAAAAACCAATCGGCGCCTATATTAAAGACGAAAATACCCTCGATCCCCGGTATCCCTCAATTCAAACGGACAGAATGAATCCCGGGGGTCAATGGCTTTTTCTCTTCGTCTAGACCCTAAAAACGAGTCGGGAGATTAGGAAGCGTCGATTCGACTGTCAACGGTTTTCATAAAAATATCCCATCTAAATCAAAACCGTCAAAAACCATCAATTTTGGCCTACAATTAAGACTTCTCGATACGGCCTCCGCCCCAAGGAGTGGAGCAACCCCTACCGCCCCTCGTGGATTGAAGAACCTTGGCAGACAATTTGCAGCACCGCCTGACTCACGAAATCCTGAGTTGGGAGGAAAGGTCCAAACCAACGGACGCGTCGATATCATTCACAAGTTGCTCCATCAACCGTTCTTGCAGCACTATGGCATCAGACCCCGCGATATCAAGCTTCGTCGCCGCCGATTCGACGAAACCGCCAACAATTCGTTCACAGTAATTCACCAAGCCCTGCCTGAGCGGAATCGAAAACGCCGCCAGCACAACCCCATAGACCACGGAATGCCACCCATTCGCAGCACCCAAACGAATGGCGTCACAATAACGCCAAACCACCCGATGATCCCTCATCCCCCTCATTGGCCGTGCATGGCACTGCCCAACCCATCGACTCGCCTCCGAGAAGCCCTTTAAGGTAGAATCCTTGGAAAGTTCATGATCCAGAGCCATCAGCTCCCGAAATTCCCCATTAATCACACATCTTGAGGCTTCAATGATGGTTGGTAATTCTATTGGAATGATGAAGCGAACTCGATAATCCTCCAAGAAACGAACCAGAGATACGGAGTCTACGATTTCCTCCCCATCAAATAAGATCCCCCCTGATCGCTCAGGCAACGACTCCTCCCCGCTCTCGCCAAGCCGCCCAGCCAATTGAGAAAGATCCCCAAGAAAGCCCTGCCATGAAGCCTGGCTTCGATCTTCAGGTTCTCTCTTTGCATTCATTGGTTGTCAAATTATCCAAACGTCCTCGCCTTAGCTTGGTCCATGATCCCGAAGGGACCGATGCCCGCTTGCCGAACGCGGCGGACCCTATACCATGACATAAGCCCAGCCAACCGCAAATGAAGGTTTCCGCATAAGTCCTTTCAAGGAACACAGTAGGAACTCGGTTCGAGCAGCATGGAGCAACTCCTGCCCATCACCACTTACGAGGCAAGCCCAAGACCAATAACCCCAATGACCGCGATCACACCACCGATAATGGCCCGCTTACCAGGCCGATCTCCTTCCATCCACAATGAGAGAGGCATAACCACCAAGGGCGCCATCGCTACAATTGGAAGCACCACCCCACTCTTTGTTCCCTCAAGAGCCCACTGATAACACGCCACGCCCAATGTGGGCCCCGAGATCCCGGTCATAAGAATCCATTTTACTGAGGCAGAAGGCGGAAAGACCCCATTGCCCGAGAGAGGCTCTCCGCCGCCCCGCTTTAGAGTCTGACCGACTCGCACCCAAAGAAAGGCAAGAAAACCAATCATTAACCCGCCTAAGATCCGCTGGTAGGCAATCGTCACCCCTGTCTCTTATACACATCTGACGCTGCCGACGAGCGATCTAGTGTAGAT